>CADAKR010000240.1 GCA_902788545.1 uncultured Coriobacteriaceae bacterium | reverse complement strand
TGCCGCCACCACCCGGTGAAGCACCTGGTGTACGCGAGCTCGAGCTCCGTCTACGGCGGCAACAAGAAGGTACCTTTCAGCGAGGAGGACCGCGTCGACTCGCCGGTCTCGCTCTACGCCGCGACCAAGAAGAGCAACGAGCTCATGGCCGCAGCCTACTCCAAGCTCTACTCGATTCCCGCTACGGGTCTTCGCTTCTTCACGTTGTACGGCCCCATGGGCAGGCCCGACATGGCCTACTTCGGCTTCACCGAAAAGCTACGTTGCGGCGATACCATCAAAATCTTCAACATGGGCGACTGCAAGCGCGACTTCACCTTCGTAGGCGACATTGTCGAGGGCGTGAAGCGCGTGATGGACGGGGCGCCTGAGGGTAAGATGGGCGAGGACGGCCTGCCCATGGCGGCGCACCGCGTCTACAACATCGGCAACTCGCACCCCGAGAACTTGCTGGACTTCGTGGACACGCTGCAGCGTGTGCTCGTGGAGGAGGGTGTACTGCCTGCGGACTACGACTTTGAGGCGCACAAACAGCTCGTACCCATGCAGCCCGGCGACGTACCCGTGACCTATGCGGATACCGCGGCACTCGAGCGTGATTTCGGCTATAAACCGGCAACTCCGCTCGAGGACGGGTTGCGTGCGTTTGCTAAGTGGTACCGCGAGTACTACAAGGTCGGCCAGTGATGAAGGTGGCGCGCCCATGAGCGAGAGGGTGAAAGTCTGCGTCATCGTGGGCAACGGCTTCGACATGGCAGCCGGCCTAGGAACCTCGACGGAAGCCTTCGTTGCTCGTTTTGCGGAGCAGCATGCCGGGGAAGATTCCCCGGCGGGCAGACTCGCCGCGCAGATTGCGCAGGACGGGCCGAAGACCTGGGCCGACTTTGAGCGGAAGCTAGGGGAATACGCCGCAGTGGTCGAAAGTACGGCCGATGATGCCGTCGGCGAGTATGTTGCAGCCAAGTCGGCGATGGAGATGGGCCTGGTCGAGTTCATCGAGGAGCGCGAGGAGCGAGTGGACCCAGACAAAGTCGAGAAGGCGGCTGAGGCTTGCCTTTCATCGATCTGCGACTGGGTCGGGGCCTTGCCGGGCTTGGACCGGCAGCGCGTCCACGGGCATTTCGACGCTCCATACACGTTCGACTTCAGCTTCGTGACCCTCAACTATACGGGGGTGCTCGACACAATGGTGGAGCTCCAGAGAACGGTTGGGGACGCATCGCATGCGGCGACCGATGTCGCAGGCTATCGTCTCAGGAGCTGCGTCCACGCCCACGGCAAGCTGGCGGGCAACGCGATCTGTGGGGTCGACAATGCGTCGCAGATTCATTCTAGTGAGTTGGCGGAAGACGACGCAGTTTTGGAGACCGTCGTGAAGGGCGCGACGCAGGAGATGCTGGGGTCGCTGGACGACCAGAACGCGCGCGCCCTCATAGACGCCGCCGAGGTAATCATGGTGTTCGGCTGCTCCATGGGCGCCACCGACGCCAGGTGGTGGAGCGCAGTGGTCAATCGTCTGGCAAGCAGCGCTACGAAGCGGCTTGTGGTCATTTTTGCCTATGGATTCGAGCGCAACGGCCGACCTGCCGCCGAGGTGAGGAGGTTGATCAACGAACAAAAGGAGAAGCTGATCGGCGCGGCCGGACTTTCGGATTTTGAGGGGAAGAAAGAGCTGCTCAAAAGGATATTCGTCCTGCCCTCCGGCACGATATTCAAGATGCCCGAGACTTTAGTCGTTGACCAGGCCGAATAAGACGAACTGAAAGTAAGTAACCAGCACTGAGCTGGTTTCGATATACACTTTGAAAACCCAAGACTTAAGGAGATTGACATGAAGATTGCCGTTGCCGGTACCGGCTATGTGGGCTTGTCCCTCGCCGTTCTGCTCTCGCAGCACAACGAGGTGCATGCGCTGGACATCGTTCCCGAGAAGGTGGAGAAGATTAACGCCTTTCAGTCGCCCATCCAGGACGATGAGATTGAGCGCTTCCTTGCCGAGGCGGAGGCTGGAACGAGGAAGCTCGATTTGCACGCTACGATCGATGTGGAGCAAGCCTACGCTGGTGCCGACTATGCCATTGTGGCGACGCCGACGAACTACGACTCGGAGCGCAACTTCTTCGACACGAGCTCGGTGGAGGCGGCTATCGAGGCCATTCGTTCGGTGAACCCGACGGCATGGATTGTTATTAAGTCGACCATCCCTGTTGGCTACACCGCGAGCCTGCGCGAGCGCTTGGGCGACAATCGCATTTTCTTTAGCCCCGAATTCCTGCGCGAGAGCAAGGCGCTTTACGATAACTTGCATCCCAGCCGCATTGTAGTGGGTGCTCCGAAAGACGATTCCGAGGCCGTGGCAGCTGCCGAGGAGTTCGCCGAGCTTCTTGCTCAGGGTGCGGATCCTGTCGAGCTTACCCGCACCAATGCTGATGGCACGACGGGCATTGCCAAACTTGTTCTGGGCACGACCGAGGCCGAGGCTGTGAAGCTCTTTGCTAATACGTACTTGGCGCTTCGCGTGGCTTATTTCAACGAACTCGACACGTACTGCGAGGTGCGTGGCCTTAACACTCGCGACGTTATCGACGGCGTATGCTTGGAGCCGCGCATTGGCGCCCATTACAACAACCCGAGCTTCGGCTATGGCGGTTACTGCCTGCCCAAAGACACCAAGCAGCTGTTGGCGAACTACAAGGACGTGCCCCAGAACCTGATTGAAGCCATTGTCGACGCCAACCGAACTCGTAAAGACTTCGTCGCCGACGAGGTGCTGCAGATGGTGTGGGATAGGGTCTACGAGGGCAAGAAAAAACCCGTCGTCGGTGTGTACCGCTTGACCATGAAGTCGAATAGCGACAACTTCCGCTCGAGCTCGATTCAGGGCGTCATGAAGCGCAT
>CADAKR010000239.1 GCA_902788545.1 uncultured Coriobacteriaceae bacterium | reverse complement strand
CGATGTCGCGCGCGAACACGGGCTCGACGTCGGATGGGGCGATTTCGCCGAGAACATCACGACGCAGGGCATCAACATCGCCACGCAGCGCGCCTACCTGGCCCGCGCCCTCGACCAGCTCGTCACAGCAGTCGAGCGCATCAGGCGCTAGCTTCGCGCACGGCGACGGCCGCATCCCGCATGCCACCTGCGCTCCGCGCAACCCACGAAGCCGCGAAGTAGGCGCCTGACGGGTCGGATGGGCTTTGCCTCCTTCCGCTACCCGATTCGAATGTGTTATCCTCAAACGAGCCGAGATTCACTCGCGTGGCCGTAAGGGCCTTCCGTCGTGCAGCGGAGCGCGAGAACATGTCCTTGCACCGGGCGCATTGGGGTGGCAGCCACTGCGTCGACCCACGGAAAGGTGCAATGGATGAACGACGGCGTATCGCGTTGCTCGAAGATCGACCCCGAAATCAAAGTCAACGAAACCGCCAAGGCGCTCGCGGAAGACCTCGGCATCGACAACCCCCTCATGGTATCCGACCAAGGCCCCGCCCCCGTCGTGGGCGATACGGGCACGGTGCTGTCCGTGAACGTGTCCGAACGCAAGGGCACGCGGAAGGCGCCTGCGGAGTCGGGCGCCATAGAGCTGGTGAGCGATTTCGGCGTGGCAGACGATGCACACGCCGGCGACTGGCACCGCCAGGTTTCGTTCTTGGCGCAGGAGTCAATCGATGTCGCGCGCGAACACGGGCTCGACGTCGGATGGGGCGATTTCGCCGAGAACATCACGACGCAGGGCATCAACATCAAGGGCATGCCGCTCGGCACGCGCCTGAAGGTGGGAACGGCCACGGTAGAGGTCTCGCAAATCGGCAAGGTGTGCCATACGCGTTGCGCCATCTATTACCTGGCCGGTGATTGCATCTTCCCACGCGAGGGCATTTTCGGCTGGGTCGTGGAACCGGGCGTCGTGCGCGCCGGCGATGAAATCCGCGTGCTCGAGCTAGGCGAAGGCGAAGTGCACCGCGCCCTCTCCGACAAGCCGCTGTAAAGCGCGTTGTCGCCCCCGGGTTCGGGAGGGGAAGGGCCCGTCCCCTCCCGAACCCGGAAGCTCACGCGGAGATGCGTTAGACGTCGAGGCGTTGGCGTTCTACGAGTTCGGCGAAGCGGCCGCCTTGCGCAATAAGCTCTTCGTACGTGCCGTCCTCGACGATGTGGCCGTCTTCGAGGTACAAGATGCGGTCGCAGTTCTTGATGGTCGAAAGCCGGTGCGCGATGATGATGCGCGTGCACTTCAGCGCGTCGAGCGCCTCGGACACCTTCTTTTGCGTCTTGTTGTCGAGCGCGCTCGTCGCCTCGTCGAAGATGAGAATGCGCGGCTTGGGTGCGACGGCCCGCGCAATCATGAGCCGCTGCTTCTGCCCACCTGAGATGCCGCCCGACCCCTCCGAGATCATGGTCTGCATGCCCATCGGCATGGCGCGGATATCGTCGGCGATGCCGGCTATCTCGGCCGCTTCCCACGCATCCTCTTCCGACAGGTAGGGCGCCGAAATCGTGATGTTCGAGAAAATGTCCTCGTGGAACAATTTGCCATCCTGCGTCACAGCGCCGATGCGGCGACGCAACGAGCGCAGGTCGACGCTCGCCATGTTCTTGCCATCGTAAAAGATCGCGCCCTTCTCGGGCGTTTCGAACCCGAGCAGCAAACGCACGAGCGTCGATTTGCCGCATCCCGACTTGCCCACGATGGCAACGTACTCGCCCGGGCGGATGGTCAGGTCCATCCCGTCGATGACGTAGGGCATGTGCTCGTCATAGCGGAACCGGACGCCGGAAAGCTCGACGCGGCCGGTCAGCTCCGTGAGGATTTCCTTGTTCTCGGCGACTTCGGGCTCGGCCTCGAGAATGGGCCTCAGCATCTCGATATGGGGCTTGATCTGCGCAGTCGCCTGCACCACGCCCGCAAGCGATGCGAATGCGCCCATGACCATGCCGTAAGCTGCGAAGAACGCGATGTAATCCGAGGGCGTGACGCCCGACACGACGGCAAGGTAATACAGCACGATGGCGCCCGCCAGCGAGACGGCCGTATTAATGGCGCCGCTCACCTTCAGGAAGAAGGGCGGGTTGTACTGCAGCTCGGCGGACTTCGTGTAGGCGCGCGCCCACTGGGCGAAAGCGCGTTTCTCGGCACCGGCGAGCTTGACCTTCTGCACGCCATAGATGAACGAGAAGCTCTTGCCGTTTTCCTTGGCGGCGTATTCCATCTGCTGACGCGTGACGCGCATCTGCACGAGCGAGGTGGCCAGCATCACCGCGATGGTCGCGGCAATGATCAGCACGGCAGGCCACATGAGGGCCGGGGCGAAGGCGCCGATTTGCACCACGTACAAAAGCGAGAACACGGCGGTTGTGCCGAGCGAGACCACGTTCGAAACGATCAGCCCGACGAGGGCCTCGGCGGTCATGCTGCGACTTGCCAGCTCACCGGCGCTGTAATTGCGGAAGAACGCCGCCGGCAAGCTGAGGATGCGCATCATGAACGCGGAGGTGACCTGCGTCGAGGTCTTCGTTCGAATGCGATTGACCGCAATCTCGCGCGAGGCGGTCATCAGCTGATGCGCCAACGCGGTGCTCAGCAGGAACGCCGCCGTGGACCACAGGACCGCATAGCTGCCGGTGTTCGCCACGTAACCGGTCAGGATCTTCACGATGGGCGGCAGGAACATGCCGATGAGCGTGACAAGCAACGAAATGACCAGGAGCAACGAAATGTCGACGGCGCTCAGGCAGTGGCGCATGTAGCCGAACAGGTCGCGCACGCCGATCTTGCCAAGCGGAAGCGGCCGGTAGAAGCAACGGGCCTCGAGCGCGAAATCGCCTGCATTGCCGGCATTCACGGTGGTCTTGCGACCA
>CADAKR010000238.1 GCA_902788545.1 uncultured Coriobacteriaceae bacterium | reverse complement strand
GCGGCTTACTGCTTTTTGATGGCGTCGGTTTCGAAGACGAACTTGACGGATCCGGTTGTGCCTTCGGTGATGCCGCCGAAGTTGGTGTAGGACTTCGCCGCGTCGGAAAGCGCGTTCATGCGGTCGAGCGTGCCGCCGAAATCGTTTTGCAGCGTGTTGACAAGCTGAGCCACGCCCTCGTCGTTGAACGTCTGCATACCTTGCGTAAGCGTCTTGGAACCGTCGGCAGCTTGCTGCATCGCCTGCGTCAGCTGCGGCACGGCGATGTTGCGCCGCTCGGCGCCACCCACCAGTTGCTGGGCGCCTGCGGCAAGCTCGTTGGCGGCGTCGATTGCGTCGGCGGCTCCGCTCTCAAGGCTTGATGCCCCTTGCTCGGCGCTGTTAAGCCCCGCAACCAAAGCCTCGAATGATGCGCCGGCGTCCTTGAGCTTGCCTCCAATCGCGCCAGCGGTCTGCGCGGATTTCGCGCCGTCGGCAAGCGCCTTCGAGAGAGTCGCGTAATCGTCTTTGCTGATCTCGCCCTTGTTGCTTTCAAGTACTGCCTGAGCGTCTGCCAGCTCTTCAGCCGAGCCGCCGGCGTTTTCCAAGGCCGCTGCCGCCTCGGCAAGCATCGTCTTCGATTCAGACACCTTGCCCGAGATCTGCCCGATGCTGGATGCCAACGAGGCCGCTCCCGTTTGCAGCTTGCCGAGTGCGTCGTCGCTAGCAAGGGCGTACAGCCCGCCTTCCAGCGCCTGGGCGCCGCCGAGCAGGCTCGACGCTCCCGCTTCGAGCTGCTTGCTGCTGCTCGCGAGCTCCTCGAGCCCCGTCGTCAGCTTGTCAGAGCCATCGATCAGCTGTCCCATGGCGTCGGTGAGGGCGCTCGCGTCATCGAACTCGCCGACTCCGAGGCTTTTCGCGTCGAGCTCGGACATGATGCCGGCGGTGACGATGGTCATCGTCGACTTCAGCTCGAAGTTGGTGACGTCGGCAGTCACGGTGAAATGGTCGGGTACGTCGGCGTCGTCGGCCATTGTCCCCAGGCTCTGCTTTAAGCCCGGCATGGCGAAGCCGGCCACGACTATGTCGTTGCCATCGTTGATGACCTTGCCGTTCTCGACGGTGACGTTCTTGAAGTCATCGCCGTCGAACATGAGGGCGGTCACGCATGTGAAAGGCGTGTATATCGTCTGGGAGACTCCGCGGATCGCGGCGGTTTGTGTCGAGTGGTTCTCGAAGTCGTAGCGGATGGTCACCTTGCCCGACTTGCCGGCAAGCTCGTCGGCGGTGACAGGCTGGCCGTCGAGCGTGTACGTGACGCGCATGGCCACGGGCGCTTCTGCGGAGGTTTTGCCAGTGTAGGTGACGTCTTTGCCCTCGGCATCCCACGTCAGCGAGCTGCCCGATCCCGAATGCGACACATCGCCTTCGCCCTTCACGTCTGCCAGGTTCGTGGAATCGGAGAGCTTAAGGGCGCCGTCTGGGTTCTTGAGGGTCGACGAGACTTCGGAGCTCTTCACCGATCCATCGGCGTTCGTGTACACGTATACGGTCTCGTCCTTCTCAGATGGAACGGCAACGTCGGCCGCCCCGGCAAGTCCCGGGGCTAACATCAAGCTGCACAACGCTGCAGCAGAAAGGGCGAGGCCCATGCGTTTGAGCACACCACAATATTTCATCGCGTCTACTTTCCCTTGCTCGATTCACGGTAAAAAGTATCGCACAGTTAACTAAGAAAAGGAACAGCGGTTTGTTTTGAACCAAAAGGGGATACTCCCCATTTGGTCCTTTTCCCACAGGAACCAAAAGGGGAGTATCCCCTTTTGGTTCTTTTCCTACAGGTGGATGGGCTCGTCGGTGACGACGCCGTCTTCCATGGTCGCGTAACCGCCCACGTACACGTCTGTTGCGCGTCCGGTGAGCTCCCAGCCGATGAAGCCGCAGTTCTTCGAGCGCGATTCGAAGCAGTCCTCAGTCACCGTCCACTTCAGGTCGGGGTCGATGACCGTCAGGTCGGCACGGCAGCCGGGCTCGATCGCCACGCGTTCGATTCCCAGGATGCGGCGCGGGTTCACGCTCATGAGCTCAACCATGCGCTGCCAGGTGATCTTGCCCGTGTTCACGAGGTTCCCGACAACCAAGCCCACTGAGGTCTCGATGCCGGTCATACCGAACGGGGCGAGCTCGAATTCGCGCGCCTTCTCGTGGTCGGCGTGCGGGGCGTGGTCGGTGACGATGCAATCGACCGTGCCGTCGACGACTCCGTCGATGACGGCTTGGGCGTCGTCTGATGTGCGCAGCGGCGGGTTCACCTTGAAGAAGGTGTTGTAATCATCGCCGATGCATTCTTCGGTTAGGAACATGTGGTGGGGCGTGACCTCGCAGGTGACCTTCGCGCTGTCGGCCTTGCCCCGGCGGACGAGGTTGAGGCCATGCGCGGACGAGAGGTGCTGTATGTGGATGGGGCATCCCGTCAGCTTCGAGATCTCGATATCGCGCCCGATCTGGATCTCCTCGCCAGCGGCGGGCCATCCGAGCAGGCCGAGCTTCGTGGATACGGCGCCTTCGTTGATCTGGCCCTTGCCGACCAGGCTCTCGTCTTGGCAGTGGCTGCTGACGGCCTTGCCGAACTCCGCAGCCACAATGGCCACCACCAGCACGGCAAGGGGGCCGCCCGCGCCGGCCATGGCGTTGGCGCCGAAGCCCACGGGCACCAGAGAGAACAGTACCATGGCCGGGGCCTGCAGCGCGTAGCCGATGGCCACCGCCATGGCCGGGCCCACCATGGCCGAGGCCAGGCCGCCGATGGTGTATTCCACGGCCTTCTCCCCCGTCCCCACGGTGGCCACCGTGGCGGTGAGGAAGCCGATGTGGAGCTGGGAACCCAGTGTGTTAAGGATCGTCCCCACCAGAAGCGTGCAGAACAGGC
>CADAKR010000237.1 GCA_902788545.1 uncultured Coriobacteriaceae bacterium | reverse complement strand
GGACGTATTTCGACTCCAAGGTCGAAGAGCTCAAAGGACAAGACTTGCTTCGGAGCGCCTGGATCAACAAAGACGGCGAAACCATCTATCACTGGAGCTTGGACGATGAGGTGCCCGTGCAGGAAAAGCACGAGCTGTATCTGACGGAAGCCGAGCGAATCGCGCTTGCGGAGTTTCAAGCCGAGCACGCGGAATGCCATCGCAAGTATCCACGCGGACCGAGGGGGTGGAATTTCGCATACGAGATCCTTCCCGGCATTTGCGGTGCCGACGATCGCAGTTTGAAGGCCGCATGTCTGCGATGCGGGGCAACCGTTGAGTCAATCGACGGGAAGATTGTGCGAAAGGAAGCCCGGAGAGCACGTGAAGTCGCTGCCGACGAACTCACGTGCGGTGTTCTCGATTTGTTACACGAGCGCGGGAGCAGGGATGTCAGGGCCGAGACCATAAGCATGCCCGAACGGTATTATGATGTTGCCGAAGCCATCGGATACGTGCGCGGTCTTGTGGATGCAGTCAGGATGCAGGATCCCGACACCCCCCTTGTTGAGATCGAGCAGCACGCCTTTTCAATGATGCTTGACGAGAAGCGTTTCTCGGCCTCTCCTAAGCTCAGGAATCTCATACGGCATGCTTGTGAGGGCGAAGGGTTTGATTGGGCGCTTGAGGACGGCATGGAGTGCTTGAAGGCGGTCCTCAAGGAGCAGTACCCAAATATCACGCCCGACTGGATAAACGAGCCAAAGAACGAGCGGCACGGTGCATCCATGCTGCGCAAGGGAGAGTGATGTCGGAAATGGATACTACAGTTCTGGATAAGGCAATCGGGTTCGCAGCGCGGGCTCATGCGGGGCAGGTGCGCAAAGGTACCTCAACGCCTTACATCCTCCATCCCCTAGAGGCGGCGGCGATATGCGCGACGGTCACAGACGATCTGGAGGTGCTCGCAGCGGCCGTGTTGCACGACGTCGTGGAGGATACGGGGATCTCGATTGACCAGGTCGAGGAGGAGTTCGAAGCACGCGTAGCCAATCTCGTTACAGGCGAATCCGAGGATAAGCGCGAGGGCCTGCCGGCGGCGGAAACGTGGCGTATCCGCAAGGAAGAGGCGATAGAGCACATCCGGTCGGCGGAAGACCCAGGTGTCAAGATAATCTGCCTGGGCGACAAGCTATCGAACATGAGGGCGATACACCGCGATTTCGAGGAACTCGGCGATGAGCTTTGGAGCCGCTTCAACCAGAAGGATCCTAATCAGCACGCATGGTACTACCGCACGCTTGCCGAAGCACTCGAGCCTGTGCTCGCAGAAACCGCAGCATGGCGGGAGCTTGCAGCGCACATCGACGCCGTATTCGGCGGTAATCGTTAGGATTCAGCTTTTTGTGCGCAGAAAGCTGCGGATAATATATCAAGCCTTTCCATTTGCTCCTAAGCGATGGGTGCCGAGGAGGGCGCTATGGACTACATCGATTTCTTCAAGCAGACTGTGGAGACCGTCGAGGGAAGAGAGTACCCGTTCTCCCATTCCGTTGAGGAACAGAACGCTGCACTGTACTTTTCCGACAAGGAGGTCAAGCGTCTCGTTGCCAAACCCGAGAGAATCGTGCCGTTCTCCATGGGCGGACGCACTGTCTTCACCATAGAGAACCTCGACTCCTTCGAGGCGGCAAGGTCCATGTACGAGCGCTGGCCGCAAAGCATCTTCTCTGATTTCAAAATGCCGTTGGTGCTCAACTTCGCGAACCCCCACACCCCGGGTGGAGGAGTGCTGAATGGCGCTAAGGCTCAGGAGGAAGACCTTTGCAGGCGCTCGACGCTCTACGGGTCCTTGACCTCAGCCGCAGCATCCGGGTTCTACTCCGAAAACAAGGCGAGCAAAGACGGCGCTTTCACCGATGCGGCCATCCTCAGCCCCTGTGTCGAGGTGTTCAGGGGCCCTGATGGAAGCTTCCTCGAAGAGCCTTTTGACGTGGCGGTGCTGACCATGGCCGCTCCTTATGCGCCCGGGCTAGCCAGCAAGGGTGCTGCAGAAGTGTTTGACCTGTTCAAAGCGAGGATTCTTGGCATGCTCCACATTGCCGTTGAGAACGGATACCAGCATTTAGTGCTCGGCGCGTGGGGCTGCGGCGCCTTCGGCAACGACCCGCAACTGGTTTCGCGCGCCTTCTTCGAGGCGCTCAAGGAAATCCGCGGGGCCTCCCACAACGGACGCTCCAAGGGTCCAGGATGCAGCTCCCTTTTCAGGCACATATGCTTCGCGGTCCTCGACAGCTCGCCCGGCCAGATGAACTTCCGATCATTCAAGGACAGGTTCGACCTGTTCTACAAGGACGAGGACGACGCAGAGGTCGCAGATGTGATGAAGCGCATCGAGAGGAACGAGAAGTACCTCGGCAAGTACCAGGGATGCCTTCTTGGCGGAGCCGCAGGCGATGCGCTCGGATATGCGGTCGAGTTCATGTCCGACTCGGATATCCGCAAGCGTTACGGCACGAAGGGCATCCTCGAATACGACCACGAATTCTTCGGCGGCGATGCCCGGTTCTCGGACGATACCCAGATGACGCTGTTCACAGCCGCAGGGATCCTCCATGGAATAACGAGGGGTTCGCTGCGCGGCATAATGGGGCATCCGAGCATGTACGTGAGGATGTCATACCTCGACTGGCTCAAGACCCAGGATCCGAACTTCGAAGGGAACCCAGGTATAACCTGGCTCCTCGCCGTTCCGGAGCTCCATCGCAGGATGGCGCCTGGTAATACCTGTCTGAGCGCGCTGAGGGCAGGTGGCGAAGGTTCGACCAGGGACCCCGTCAACGACAGCAAGGGCTGCGGCGGCGTAATGCGGGTCGCGCCGGTGGGGCTATTCTTTGGAAAGCGCCCCGAATACTGCGTCGAATGCGCTGCCGAAATAGCGGCCATCACGC
>CADAKR010000236.1 GCA_902788545.1 uncultured Coriobacteriaceae bacterium | reverse complement strand
ACGCTAACACGGGGTTACCATGCTGCAGCTTACGAACATCCGTAAATCGTATACGACGGGCACCTTCACGCAGCAGGCGCTCGACGACGTCTCGATTGCCTTTCGCGACAACGAATTCGTGTCCATTCTCGGCCCGTCTGGCTCTGGCAAGACGACGATGCTCAACATCATCGGCGGTCTCGACCATTACGATTCGGGCGATCTGATCATCGACGGCATATCTACCAAGCAGTTCAAGGACCGCGACTGGGACGCCTACCGCAACAACCGCATCGGCTTCGTATTCCAAAGCTACAACCTCATTCCGCACCAGACAGTGCTGGCCAACGTCGAGCTGGCGCTGACGCTTTCCGGCGTGTCGCGCGAGGAACGCCATCAACGGGCCAAGGAAGCGCTCGAGCGTGTCGGCCTCGCCGACCACATCGACAAGAAGCCAGCGCAGCTGTCGGGTGGCCAGATGCAGCGCGTCGCCATCGCGCGTGCGCTCATCAACGACCCGGAAATCCTGCTGGCCGACGAGCCCACAGGCGCGCTCGATTCCAAGACCAGCGTCCAGATCATGGGCTTGCTCACCGAAATCGCCGACGATCGCCTGGTCATCATGGTCACGCACAATCCCGAGCTGGCCGAGCAATACTCGACGCGCATCGTTAACCTCGCCGACGGGCGCATCACGTCCGATTCGAACCCGTATGTGCCGACGCAAGAAGAAATCGCCGGCGCCAGCGCGAAGCCCGCGCGCCGTACGAGCATGTCGTTCCTCACGGCGCTTGCGCTTTCCGCCAACAACCTGCTGACAAAGAAAGGCCGCACGATCATGACGGCCGTCGCGGGCTCCATCGGCATTATCGGCATCGCCGCCATTTTGGCGCTGGCCAACGGCGTGAACAACTACATCAAGACCGTCGAGGAAGACACGCTTTCAGTTTACCCGTTGCAGATCATGTCGACCGGACTCGATATGACGTCGATGTTCGTGGGCATGTCGGAAAGCTCTCCCGATGATTCCAGCGACGAATCAACGGTGCAGGTCGTTGCGCAGGGTGCCGACCGCGATAGCGACCAGCTGAAAGAATCGCGCATGATGACGCGCATGTTCGCCAGCATCGGCAAGAACGATCTGGCCGCCTTGAAGGACTACCTCGAAAACGGCGGTTCGAGCATCTACCAGTACGTGAACAACATCTTCTACGAATACCCCGTCACGCCGCAAATCTTCGCGGCCGATACGTCCAATGGCGTCCGCCAGGTCAACCCCGATAAATCGTTCTCGTCTCTGGGCATCGACTCCACGGCTTCGTCGAACTCGATCATGTCGATGTCGATGTCAAGCGACCTGTTCGCGGAAATGCCGAGCGGCGACCCCATTATCGAGGACCAGTACGACATCGTCCGCGGCCATTGGCCCGAAAAGGATAACGAGCTGGTGCTGGTGCTTTCGCAATCGGGCCGCATCAGCGACTTCATGTCGTACATGCTGGGCTTGCGCGACCCCGAAGAACTGAAGAAGATGGTGCAGCAATTCGCCGACGAGGAAGAGGTCGAAACGCCCAACACCGAAATCAACGCGACGTACGACGACGTGATGAATATCAAGTTCAAGCTGGTCAATGCAGTGGATTACTACAAGTTCAACGAAGAGAACAAGGTGTGGGTCGACAAGTCCGATGACAAGGACTACATGAAAGAGCTCGTCGACAAGGGCGACGAGCTGGTCATCGCCGGCATCGTGCGTCCGAAAGAGGGCGCGAACGCCGTGGCGCTGAGCCAGGGCATTTACTACACGCCCGCGCTGATCGAAAGCATCGTGGACAAGTCGGCTCAGTCGCAGATCGTGAAGGATCAGCTAGCCGATTCGAAGGTGGATGTATTCACGGGCAAGACCTTCGAGGAGGAAAAAGAGGAGAAGGGCTCGTCGTTCGAGATGGACTCGCTGTTCTCGATCGACGAAGGCGCGCTGGCCTCGGCGTTCTCGTTCGACACGAGTGCGCTTGACTTCAGCGGCATCAATCTTTCGCAGGCGAATGCGCCTGATATGAACCTCGATATGACGAATCTCGACTTGCCGCCATTGACCAACGAGGACATGGCTCAAATCATGAGCGGCGTCGACACCCAGGCTGTATTTGCGAATGTCACGATCAAATTCACCGACGGCGGGACGGCTGCCAAGAACCTCACGGCGGCGTATATCCAGTGGTACTCGAATCCTGCGAACTTTGGCAAAGATCCAAGCGAGTTCTTCAATGGCGAAGGTCAGCCGCTTGTGGCTGCGGTCGGAGATTCTGTTGACACGCAGGATCTGCAAGCGCAGATCATCGAAGGCATGGCAAAGCAGCTTGGCACGACCAGCGAGGGATTCAGCACCGAAATGGCCCGCCGTGTGGCTACGGTGTACGGCGCCAAGGTCATGCCTGCCGTTCAGCAGCAAATCGCGCTTTCTATGCAGCAATACATGACGCAATACATGACCGCCCTTTCGGGCCAGATGGAATCGGTTTTCGCCAACCTCGGAAACGCCATGGGCGTCAACCCCGACGCATTCGCGCGCGCCTTCCAGTTCAACATGAACCCCGAAGAGCTGACCGAGCTCATGATGTCGATGATGCGCGTGGAAGAGCGCACGTACGACAACAACCTAAAGAAGCTGGGCTACGCCGATTTCGCCAAGCCGTCCGAGATCTCGATTTACCCGAAGGATTTCGAGAGCAAGGAGCATGTCATCGAGATTCTCGACGGCTACAACGAGAAGATGAAGGTCGTCGACGAGGACAAGGTCATCAACTACACCGATATCGTGGGCGTGCTCATGAAGTCGGTCACCACCATCGTCAACATGATCTCGACCGTGCTCATCGCGTTCGTGGCGATTTCGCTCATCGTTTCGTCGATCATGATCGGCGTCATCACCTACAGCTCGGTGCTCGAGCGCCGCAAGGAAATCGGCATCCT
>CADAKR010000235.1 GCA_902788545.1 uncultured Coriobacteriaceae bacterium | reverse complement strand
ACGGTGACAATCACAGCATCAATGCCGACGGATGCGGCGGAGTAGGTGTTAATCAGCATAAGCCTTGACAATATGTGTTACGAGGTGGTGGCGGACTATATCCTGCTGGTTGAACTGCACGATCTGAATGCCCTTGATGTCCTTGAGCCGGTTCATGGCATCCGCCAGCCCTGAGCGTTGCGAGGCAGGCAGGTCGATCTGGGTGAGGTCGCCCGTGACAATCATCTTGCTGCCCAGCCCCATGCGGGTGAGGAACATCTTCAGTTGTAGCACGGTGGCGTTCTGCGCTTCATCGAGGATAACCACTGCATCGGAGAGCGTGCGTCCGCGCATGAACGCGAGCGGTGCTATCTGAATGACACCGCGCTCGAGATACTCCTGCAACTTACCGTCAGGCAACATGTCTTGCAGCGCGTCGTACAACGGTTGCAGGTACGGGTCGATCTTCTCTTTCATATCCCCCGGCAGGAAGCCGAGTTTCTCGCCAGCCTCCACAGCCGGACGAGAGAGGATGATTCGCCTGACCTCTTTGTTCTTCAACGCCTTGACAGCGAGAGCTATAGCTGTGTATGTTTTGCCCGAACCGGCAGGTCCGACGGCAAACAGCAGATCGTCGGTCTGAAATCCTTCCACCAGTTTGCGCTGGTTGACCGAGCGTGCGAGGATAGGTTTGCCTCCTACGCCGTGCAGGATCAGATGGTCGTGGGTGACAGCCTCGGGTGCCGAGCCGTGGAGCAGGTCGAGGATAGTAGCCTCGCTGAGCGAACCGCGTTGCATGCAAACCTGTTGGCAACGCTCAACATTGGTTGTGAAGCGTTTGACCGCCGCATCCGGGCCGGTGACTTTGAGTCTATACCCTCGCGCCACCACACGAACCTCCGGGTGCTGATTGCACAGACAGAGGATGTTCGCATTGTTCACGCCGTAGAATGCTGCGGTGTCGATGGCTTCGTTCAGGGTAATAACTGATTCCATGAGGGTATATGATTTAAGAATTGTATTTGTTCTGTTTGCTCGCCGTCGGCTGACTGCTTGTCAATGCGTGCCACCACTGTTTGTTTGCCGTTGGCGAGGATAAGGTAGGGTGCGTGTACGGTGGTGTTATATACAGCAGCCTGGTCGAGCGTCGTTTGGGTGATAGCCACCTCCGGTGCTTTGAACTCAATGAGCATCAGCGGCTGCAGGCTGCGCGAATAAACCACTGCATCGCAACGTTTGTCCACTCCTGCGCCTACGGCTATCGGCACTTCGACGCCGATGAGCGACTGCGGGTAGCCAAATTGCTCTACCAAGGCGTGCAAGAACGTCTGCCGCACATTCTCCTCGGGAGTGGCGGCGCGGGCGTTCACATGGCGTCGTTCGACTATGCCTACAACTGCAAGTCCGTCATGGAGTGGCTGTTCCAGCAGTCCAAGTAGGCGCGCAGCCTACGGGCGGATAGCCTTGACGAGCACGTCCTTGATGAGAGCGGCGTGCTCGTCGGACGCGTTCAGCGTGGGCGCCCACGCGAAACGCCCGCGCGTGTTGCAGGCAGCCTGGATGTCGCCATCGACATGCTCTACGACCGGCGCAGCGCCCTCCCCTTCGAGCGCGGGAACCATGATGTGCGGTATGTCGTAGAGCGTCTCAAGGCAATCGATTGCAAAGCCGGGGCAAGCGAGCACCACGCGGAAGTCGCCGTCGCGCCAGCCCTTCAGGATGTCGCGCGTGAGTGGCGAGGTCCATTTCGATTCATCGTGGCCGAACACGCTTTGGAACGACACGACGATGCCGTCGGACGCCATGTCGAGCGCCTCCGCAATCAACCGCGCCGATTCCGCGATCTGCGCGCGGTACGTGTCTCCCGCAGCCTCGTCTTTGAGCGGAATGGCGTGAAGGCTGAGCACGAGCTTGTCGCCTGCCGCAGCATCGAACCCGACGTTGTGGATGGAGCCCGCAATGGCGGCGATATAGGCGGGATCGTCGTGGTAGTTGTCGATGACCGCGGAAGGCGGCTTCCAGCCAACGGCCTCTTGGGCGCGCCAGAACGCGTCGACCACGGCGAGCGTCGGCGAATAGGCGCTTTGCGGGTACAGCGGCAACAATACAAGGCGGTCGGCGCCCGCTGCGCGCAAATCGCGCAAGACGCCTTCGAGCGAAGGCTCGCCATAGCTCATCGCGCTGCGCACCACGATGCGCCCGTCGCCCTCATTCCCCTCGGCATCGAACAGCGCTTGCACCTTTTCGGCCAGCTGTTGCTGGATCACCACCAAAGGCGAGCCCTCTTCGGTCCAGATGAACCGATAGCGCGCCGCCGAAGCGACTTTGCGCTTTGGCAGGATATGGCGATACACCAGATACTTCCAGAACGGCTTCGGCAGCTGCCTGATACGATCATCCATCAGGAATTCGCGCAGGTAGCGCTCGATATCATCGGGCTCGGGCGATGCCGGCGAGCCCGTGTTTGCCAAGATAACGCCTATCACGTGATCCCTTTCGGTCAACAATGCGCACAGGCAAGTGTAACGCATCACGCCCATGCCCTGCGACATGCCCGCACTCGGCCGATTCGCCGCATTCGCGTCATTAACGCAAAGCGTATAATCTCAATCGGGGGTAGATGCCAGTGGATTTGCGCTCGATCTTCATCGCTAACGGCACCGGCGTGTTCGTCTTGCTGATGCTGCTCTACGTATCCCGCGCCAAGATCCTGCGGGACACTCTGGAAGACCGCGTGTATTCGGCCATGGTGTTCGGCGTCATGCTGGGATGCTTCATGGAGGCGTTCTCCTACACGATCGACGGCCAGGTGTTCGCCGGCGCGCGCATCCTGAACTACATCGCCAACACGTACCTGTTCTGCGCGAACCTGATGCTTTCCTTCTGTGTGCTCGCCTACGTCGACCTCGGCCTGTACGGCGACCCGAAACGCATATGGAAGCACTACAAGCCGCAAATCATCATCGGCGCGATCATGATCGCCGTCAACATC
>CADAKR010000234.1 GCA_902788545.1 uncultured Coriobacteriaceae bacterium | reverse complement strand
AGAAGGAAAAGGAGCCGGAAGCGCCCAAACACAAATATCTGGACGCTTTCTGTCAGAACCTCACCGAAAAAGCCCGCAAAGGGAAGACCGACGTGGTGATCGGCAGAGAGACGGAGATCCTGCGCGTTTTGCAGATCCCGCGCGACACCTGCGCGACCTACGCGAACGGGTTGCCGCTGTTCATCTACACGACCGAACGCGTTATCGCTGAAGAAGGAGAAGACCTTTCCGCTCAAGCCGAAGATGACGGCTCCGTCGACATGAACCAGACGACCAGCCAATCGCTCAAGCACCTCAGCGTCACCGATGTGGACTACGACGAATACGAAGTCAACGCAGGCCAGACGATGCCCATCACCGTGGACTTCGACAACGACGGCATGCTTGACGTCTCTGGCATCGACCTTTACAAGCTCGAAGACGACTCGGTGGAAATGGTCGCCCATTCCGATGCCACTGTGGCGCTCGACGGCGATGGTGACATCTCGTTCGACTACACCCTTCCGGGCAAGGAGGAGTTCACCAAGGCGCGCGAGTTCACGCTCTACGCTGCCCCGACGGGCACCACGGTGAACGCTGCGAAGATCAAGCGGGAACTCTCGGACGGATCTGCCATGACCATCTCGTTCGGTGCCGCTTCGCTTTCGCTTTCGACCGAGCACCAGGTCGTAGATGACCAAGAATCGATTATCGCCACAGTGAAGAACGATGGCATCGTGCCGCACGGCGCCAAGCTCGTGTTCGTCGATTCGGACACCGGGGAATTCCTCACCAGCGTCGATGTCCCCGAGCTCGGCGAGGAAGAGACGTTCACGTGGAAATACGACGCGCCTGACGGCTATTTCCAGAACAGCGGCGTGAAAAACGTCATCATCACGCTGGAAAACGACGGTACCGAGTCCGACGGTTACGAGATCAACAACACTGAGTTCGTGAGCACGTGGGAGGTCATCCCCGATTCCGAGACGCCTGCAGCGACGAAGGCTGCGCCGTCCAACGCCAAGACCGGCGACCAGTACCTGCTCGCCATCATCCTCGCTTTGCTCGCGCTCGCCTTGGTTATGACGCCAATCGTCATCCGCGCTGCTCGGAAGGCACGCAACCAATAAGCTCAGGCAATCAAAGCTGGCAAATCGAATAGCAGGCGCCTCAGGGCGCCTGCTCTCTTTAGAAAACGAACGCTATCTCGAGCCCATCGTCGATCGCACGCGCGGAGATGTCCCATCCGTGCAACGTCGCAACCTCCTTGGCTATTGCAAGGCCAATGCCCGTTGAGCCGCCTTCTCCAGCATGGAAACGGTCGAACAGGTGGGGCAGCTGCTCTTCTAAAGGCGCTCCCCCGTCGTTGAAGACCGCCAGGCGTGCTCCATCGTAGGTCACCTTGATGCGCGACTGCGCATGGCGCACCGCGTTAGAGAGGACGTTGGAAAGCGCATGGTCGAATAGCCCCACATCGGTCATAACCTCGCCGGAAGCCAATTCCAGTTGGACTTCCAGGCCTTTCGTGCGAACGGCGCCTTCGAGCGGCATGAGGCAATCCTGCACGAAGTCCGCGATTACAACCGGCTCCTTGGCAGGCTGCACGGAACCCGATTCGAGCCGCGATAACCCCAGGATCTCATTGATGGTTTCGGTCATGCGATCGGTTTCGCGCACGATGGCGCGGGCAGCTTCATCCGAGTCGATCACTCCCCTGTTTGCCCCTTCGGCATAACCGCGGATCGCTGCGAGCGGCGTTTTCAAATCATGCGACATGTTCTCGTAGAAACGCTTCTGAGCCTCGTTTGCCTCTTCTATGCGACGACCTGCCACATAACCCGCAAAAGCGGCTCCTGCGGCGCCTAAGAGGCCTATGATCGCAAATGCCAGGTTAACGCTGCCGACGAGCGCCTGCTCGGAGGCGGTGTCGACGTAGGCGATGTAGTAGCCGTTTTCAAGCGCGTCGTATTCGTGCCATCCCCAGCGTCCTTCGGGTTCGTAATCGTAATCCCCTCCGTAGCCATAGCTGCCCGAGGATTCGTAATCGCTCACAGGAGCAATGGCTGCGTAGCACGTCCAGTCTCCGAGCGTGATGCGCTTCACGACGCCCGTTTCGGGATGCTCTGAAAACCAGGCTGCCAAGGCGGCCTCTTTACCCGTTTTCCATTGGGGCTCGAGCGATTCGACGCGGTAAGCAGAATCGACCAGGAAGTAATTGGGGGTGCGCCCCGTGTTCACGGCGTCGTCGTTCAGGCTCAGCAGGTACTCGATGTCGTTGACGGCATCGGATTGGACTTTCCACCCGATGAACATGTTGAATGCCACGGCAGCTGCCAGCATGACGATGACGACGGCGCCGGCCGCGAGCGTTGCCAGCTTTGCATGCGTGCTTTTCACGATGCGGCCTCCAGCTTGTAGCCGAAACCCCACACGGCCTTGATTTGCGTGGTGCTGCCGGCATCGCGTAGTTTCTTGCGCACACGCCGAACGGTTTCATCCGTCACGCGTGTTTCGACCTCGGCGTCGAAGCCCCAGACCTTCGAAAGCAGCGTATCGCGCGAGACGGCTGCTCCCTCGCCTTCGAGCAAGCAGCGCAGAAGCGCGAATTCCGTCATGGTGAGCTCTACCAAATCCCCCGCCACACGGACCTCGTGCGCTTCGTCCGAAAGCTCGATATCGGCAAAGGTCAAAAACCTGCTTGCAGGTCCGTTCGATTTTCCCATGTCCACGCGGCGCAACAGGGCTTTCACGCGCATGACGAGCATGGACGGCGAAAACGGCTTCGTCAGGTAATCGTCGGCGCCGATGGCAAGGCCCCGCATGTAATCCATTTCCGAGTCCTTCGCCGTCAAAATGACGATGGGCACATCGGACACCGCGCGCAAGTTCTTGCATACGGTAAGCCCGTCGGTGCCAGGCATCATGACGTCGAGGACGACGAGATCAGGTTCGCGCCGCGAGAACTCCTCGGCAAGCTCATCGCCTGTGGAAAACGAGCGCACGTCGAACCCTGCGCTTTCCAGGAAAGCCGAGAAGAC
>CADAKR010000233.1 GCA_902788545.1 uncultured Coriobacteriaceae bacterium | reverse complement strand
GCAATGGGTTTTTCTCTCCTGTCCCCGAAAACCCAGGGATTACAGGCGCAAGGTTTCTCGTTTGGCACTGTTGAGCAAATCGGTATCGAAGAGGATGCGCTCGAAGACGGCGGGGCTCATGGCGACGAGGCATTCGTCTTCGCCGTCGAGCACGACGACGAGTTCATCAGTATTGTGTACTGCAGCGACGAGGGCTTTCGTTTCAGTGGCGTTGCGCAGATCGATGGATTCCATGGGACCTTCCTTCCGTTCAGTGTCCGGGCTTCTCGCTGTTGATTATATCACTCATATAGAACATTTGTTTGTGTTTCGTCGATTTGTACTATAAGTTTATAATGGTGTGTGCTGCAGAAATGCAAGTCATTCGAGGGGTCGAATTCTAATGGACGAGAAGAAACCACAGCCCGCCGATGTGGCGACGCAAGATTACATGCACGCGCCCAAAATCAAGACGATTCATGCTATCGGTGTAGCTGCCTCGGTGGTTTTGATAGTGCTGGCCATCATCCTCGCCGGCAGCCTCGTGAACGCAAACAACCATTCCGAAGAAGTGCATAATCGCTATGACCAATGCGTGAGCGCCAGCTCCGAGCTGATGATTGCCTCCGATTACCTCACCGCCCAATGTCGCATGTTCGTCCTGACGGGCGAAAGGGCCTACATGGACGGGTACTTCGAAGAGCTCCTCGTCACCCTGCGACGCGACATGGCAGTCGAAACGCTTTGCGCCCAATCGGGCGATGAGAACGCTGCGGGAAAGCTTACGCAAGCCCTTTCGGAATCCAACGCACTCGCCAAGCGCGAGCTCTACGCGATGAAGCTGGTCTGCCAGGCAAACGGTATCGAGGATATTCCAGCGCCCCTCAACAACACGCTGATCACCGCTGAAGACGAGGCCCTCTCCCCCGCCGAGAAGCTTTCACTTGCCGAAACGATGGTGCTCGACGACATCTACAAGGAAACGAAGGCCACCATCGCCCGCGATGTCGACGAATGCACTTCTGAACTTGTGAAGAACTTGGAGCGCAGTGTGTTCGACGTCGAGCGCACCACCAACCGCCTGCTCCTCATGCTGCTTGTCATCGCGTTCCTGCTCATGGCCCTCGTTCTTTTCACGGCGATTTCGAATTACCTGCTCGTCACGAAGCCGTTGAAAACATACGAGGCCGACTTGCTCGCCGAGCGCCCGTTCTCCAACGTGGGATGCTACGAGCTTCGAGGCCTCGGCAAGGCGTACAACGAACTGCTTGCGAAGGTGAACGAGAGGACGGCGTTCCTGCGCCATGAAGCAGAAACCGACTCCTTAACCGGCGTGCTCAACCGCGGTTCGTACGATAAGCTCCTCGACGAGCAGGAAGGCGATTTCGCGCTGATCCTCATCGACGTCGATCGCTTCAAGGAGATCAACGACAAGTACGGTCACGAAGTCGGCGACCAGGTGCTTCAACGCGTGTCCTCCATCATCGACAACAGCTTCCGCAGCACGGATTACGTGTGCCGCATCGGCGGCGACGAATTCGCCGTCATCCTGCCCAAGGCAGGGCCGGCCAACAAAGACGCCATCACGGCCAAACTCGACTACATCACGAAAACCGTGGCACAAGATGCCGAAGGTCTGCCGCATGTCACCGTGTCGTCTGGCATTGCGTTCAGGGGCGACAGGGCCGATGCCAACATGTACCACGAAGCTGACCGCGCACTGTACGATTCCAAGCATGCTGGACGCGACCGCTTCACGGTCTACGGGGAGTAATCGAAGAAGCAATCGGAGCTTTACGAAAACCAGGCGGCCCGCCATTGGCGGGCCGCTTGCGTTCATGGCGTATGCGGGTGATGAGAACTTATGCCGCTGCCTTGGAAGACGACGTCGTGCTTGCCGATGTCGTGTTTGTCGATGCCGATGCCGAGCTTGCCGACGATGACGTGGTCGAAGCTGACGAAGAAGCAGCGGTCTTCTTCGGCGGCTTCTCGAAGAACGTGGCATGCACCGATGAGTTGACGGCGCCCGACGTGCTCCCGTTCGTGAGACGCGACAGCAAGCCTGCCGAGGTATCGGCAATGGTCACGGAGTCGATGCTGCACGGATACGAGCCCTTGGCCAGCGCCCGCACCACGTTTTCGGCATCGGCCATCGTATTGGACCCATAAGCGGCAGTCACACCACGCAGGATGTAGTCTGTGGATGTCGTGGTATCCAGATCGTCGAACGAGAGGTTGTAAGACGACGTCATGCCCATGATGCCGTTGAGCTCGGTCATGAGCGGCGTCATGTTGTCAAAGGCAGGCACCGGAGTCGGCTTAACGCCGGCAGCTTTGTATTTGTCGATGGCTTCCTGCATAGCGTACATGCGCTTGACCTGCGCAGAGGCAACGGTTGTCTGCGAATCGACCACGGCGATGTCACTATCGATCTTGTTGATCTCATCGGTCGTGCGCTGGAACACGAACACGAACCACGCGAGGAACAGCAGGATGATGGCCAACACGAGAATCAGGGCTTTTTCGCGTCTGGAGAATGTGTACGTCAGCATTTCTGCACCCCCTATTCTTCCACGGTGGCCAACGTGATGGTTATTGCCGCCGTGACGTCCTTAGAAGCCGTCTCCTGAGTGGCGGCGGTCGACACGGACACATTCGCAACCATATCCTGCTCGTAGAGCGTGCTGGCCAATTTGCCCACCCCATCAAGCGATATGTCGGTCAGATTGAGCGTAAGCGTGTTGCCTACGAGCGAAATCGATACGACGCGAGCCGAAGGAGCCACGAAGCGGTCAACGAGGTCGAGGGCCTCGAGGGCGTCGACCCGCAAACCGCTCGACGTGATGCTCATCGATTAATAGCCTTCGTATTCCTCGAGCACCGTATTGTAGTTCGTGAGCTCCGCATTCAACGAGTTCAGCGTTTGCTGATGCGCGTTCAGCTCGGCTTGCTTGGCATCGACGCGTGCGTAGAAGTCGAACACGCCGAACTTCAAAACAAGCACCACAATGATGAGCAGGATGACGATGAAAGGAATGTTACTTC
>CADAKR010000232.1 GCA_902788545.1 uncultured Coriobacteriaceae bacterium | reverse complement strand
GATTTCCTCGTCGGCCAGGTCGCGGAAGTAGACGTAGGTCGTGTCGACGAACGTGCGGTAATACAGGCCGACATCCTGGCCGGCCGGGGCGCTGACCGCCCAAAACGACACGGCGGTGTGCACGTCATGGCCATGGCCCGAAAGCGAGCGCAGCATGCGCTCGGCATCGGCGGCATCGCGCGGCTTGCCGAAGATCTCGCCGCGGAAGACGACCATGGTATCGGACCCCAACACGATCATCGTGCCCTCGTAGTCGGGCGTGACCAGCTGCTCGACCGCCGCTTTCGCCTTGCGCTCGGCCAGCTTGCCCACGGCCGCAACCGGGTCTTCGGCCAGGCGCTCGTCAAGCGATTCGTCGACGTCAACTGCATGCACGCGAAACGGCACGCCTGCCTTTTCCAGCAACGCGCACCGCCGCGGCGAAGCGCTCGCCAAAACGATGTCGTATTCGCTCATGTTCTCCCTCTCGT
Source organism: uncultured Coriobacteriaceae bacterium (assembly GCA_902788545.1). GTDB lineage: Bacteria > Actinomycetota > Coriobacteriia > Coriobacteriales > Eggerthellaceae > UBA9715. The sequence goes on along the minus strand of CADAKR010000232.1, from coordinate 4,383 downwards.
CGCACGCGCCAAACGCGACAACCGTCCTGCGCTGATTGGACACTTGCCTCAGAGGCGAACGTCCAATCGGGGCGGGACCGCCGTCATGGTCGGATCATGCGCGTTTCCTCCTGGTGCGGAAGGCGGCCATGGGCTCGACGCGCACGCCCTGCTTGTTGGCACTGACGGCCAGGTTGCCTTGGATGTTCACGACGTAACCGCCATTGGGCCTGCCATCGGCAAAGCCCGCCAGCACGGCCTCGACCGATGCCGACTCGATGCGTTCGTCAGGACCGAGCATGCAGCCGATGATGCCGGCGACGACACGCCGCTGCAACGGCAGGCGCACGTTGGCGAAGCCGGGCGCTATCAGGCAGCCCTCCCCTTCGCCGAGCCATGAGACCTGCTCGGCGGCGACCTCGTCGGCCAACTCGCCCATCAGGTCGTCCTCGTCGGCTATCTGGTTCATCGTGCGCGTCAGCGTCTCGCGCAGACGCGGGTTGCGAGCCTCGGCCCGCGGCACGATCTCGTGACGCACGTATGCGCGGAAGCGGTCGGTGTGCTTGTTCGTCGCATCCTCGCGCCACAGGTTGCCCTCGTCATCACGCGCAATGGGCAAGCCGGCTTGGGCGCGTTCGCGGATGTAGGCGCGCAGGTCCTCGCGAGCGCAATCGAGCAAGGGGCGCGCCACCTGGCCGTTCAGGTACAGCATCGAGCGGAACCCGCCCGGCCCCGTTCCCACGATCGAGCGCATGTAGAAGTTCTCGATGCGGTCGTCGACCGTGTGCGCCACGAAGATGCGCCCCGCAGACGTGGGAACGCCCTGCTTCAGGCACAATCCTTCAAGCGCCTCGCGGGCGGCCGCATAGCGCTCGCGCCGCGCCACGGCCTCCACGTTGCCATGCTCCTCGGCGGCAATGGCGCCGACGTCGATATCGGCCACGGTCAGCGGGATGTCGAGCACGTTTGCCAGCTGCCGCACGAACAGCGCATCCGCATCGGCATCGGCGCCGCGCAGATGATGGTTCACATGGACCATGCCGAGCGTCCCGATGACGCCGCTTTCGCGCAGGCTGGCCGCCACGTACGCCATCGCCGTGGAATCAGAGCCTCCCGACACCATGAGGAGAACGGGCGCATCCGCATCGGCAAGGCCGCGTGCGGACAACACTCGCTTCACCTGGTTTTGCAAATCGCACATCACAACGCATCGACCCCTCGTGAGACGACGGCGCCCTCCTCGGCCCTCGCCCCGACGGCGCGAAACCCGAAAGGATCAAAGCCGCGCCTGCAATCACGGCAGGCACAGCCGGCAAACGCCCAACGTCTGCCTTCGTCGATTATATCGGACTTGGCGAAAACGCCGCCGACATGCCGTCGGCACGCGCCATCGCTACGACTCAAGGCCCGCGTAATAATCCTCGAGCGCCGGCCTGGCCGCCACGTAATACCGCTCGAGCGACGGGTCGAATTGCGTGCCCATGCCCTCCATGATGATGGCGTCGGCCGTCTCGAAGGACATCGCCTCCTTGTACACGCGCTTGCTGACGAGCGCGTCGTACACGTCGGCAATGGCCATGATGCGCGCCTCGATGGGAATGTTTTCGCCCGCCAGCCCCTTGGGGTAGCCCGACCCATCCCAGCGTTCGTGATGATAGTGGGCCACGTTCTCGGCGATGATGTGGAACGCCTGGTCGTCGGTGTCCTTCAGGATCTCGTGCACGATGCGCGCGCCTTCGGATGCATGCGCCTTCATCTGCTCGAATTCCTCGGGTGTGAAACGGCCCGGCTTGCGCAGGATGGCGTCGTCGACGGCGATCTTGCCCAGATCGTGCATCGGCGCCGCTTTCACGAGGTTGCGGCAGAACTCGTCGGAAAACTCGTTCGCACCGTCGTGGCGCATCACCTCGATCAGCAAGCGCACGCCCTCGCTCGTGCGGCGGATGTGGCCGCCCGTGGAGTTGTCGCGGCTTTCAACCATCGTCGCCATGCTCAGGATGAGGTTGTCGTGCATCTCGACGATGTGCGCCGTCTTCTTGTCGACCTCGGCCTGCAGCTCTGAATTGAACGAGTTGAGCAGCTTGATGTAACGCTGGTCCTTGGTGTCGTCGGTGATGAACAGCTGGTAGCCGCGCTTGCGCTTGCCGCTGTACAGGTATTGCACGTCGATCTGGTAGGTGCTCTCGCCCTTCTCGTAGAGGAACTCGCTTTGCGTTTGGTCGGCCTCGAAGGCCTGCAGCCACTTCTGCACGGTTTGTTCCATGAACTCGTTGCCGGCTATCGGCAGGTCGACCGTCAGATTGTTCAGCTCGGGAAACACGTCTTTGGCGGTTTGGTTGCTGCCCAGGTAGTTGAGCTTGAAGTCGAACGAGGCGAAACCGGTGGCGCCTGTCTGCACGAGCGTGTCGATGGCCGTGTCGGTGATGTCGTACAAGCTGAGGCGGTAGATGATGACCAGGTACAAGACGAGGCCGAAGTTGTACGCGAGGGGCAGCAGCTCGGGCGCTCCTGGGAGCATCCGACCGCCGAAGAAGCTGATCATGGCCACTGGCCACGAGCTCGGTGAGGAACAGCAGGTAGATGGTCGTGCGCGGCACCTGGTTCTTCCTGAAGTAGCTGTACACGATGGCCGAGATGCTCATCACGAAATAAGCTATGACCATGACGATGAACACGGTGTGCATGATGCCGTATTGCTTGTCAAGCACGGCCGCGCCGTTGACGAGCCTGAACGAGACGCTCTCGTAGAACAGCGGCGAGAAGTCGATCGTGAGCGACGAGAGGTACACGACCGTGCTCAGCAGCACCAGCCCCGTCCGGATCCAGCGGTTCAGCTTGATGCGGCACAAGCTGAACACGGCGAGCATCAAGATGAGCTGCAGGTAGCAGGCGCCGATGTAGACGACCTTGTTGGCGACGAGCGCCGCCTCGAGCGTTTGCGCGTGCGCGGACAGCACCTGCCCCAGGTTCGCCACGGGCACCAGCACGAACAGCAGCGTGATGTGCATGTCGAAATGCTTGTGGTACGAGAACAGGTACACGATCATCAACACGAGCGATATCGCGAGCATGATGTCGTAATACAGCGTTATCATGGCAGGTTCTCTGTCCCCGTTATTCGTCGACGAAGGTGGCGCTTATTGTCTCACTACAACGGCCACGGTTTCAATATGGTCGGTGTGCGGGAACATGTCGACGGGCTGCACGAGCTGCGTGACGTAACCGCGCTCGGCGAGGAAGGCCAGGTCGCGCACTTGCGTTTCCGGGTTGCAGCTGATGTACACAGCGCGGGCGGGCGCCAGTTGCACGAGGGCGTCGAGGAACTCGGGCGTCGAGCCGGCCCGTGGCGGATCCATGAGCACGACGTCGACGCGCTCGCCTTCCGCCGCCATCTGGCGCATGAAATCGCCGGCATCGGCTGTGACGAACCGGGCGTTTTCCACGCCGTTGTGGCGGGCGTTCTCGCGCGCGTCGCGGATGGCCGAATCGACCGAATCGACGCCGGTGACCTTCTCGGCGCCGCGCTTGGCCGCCACAAGGCTGATCGTGCCCGTGCCGCAGTAGGCATCGATGACCGCGCTCGTGCCGGAAAGCTGCGCAAGCTCGATCGCCTTCTCGTAGAGCACCGTCGTCTGCACGGCGTTCACCTGGTAGAACGAACGCGACGAGATGCGAAAGCTCAGCCCGCAAAGCGTGTCGAGGATGAACCCGGGGCCGAACAGCCGCTGCTCGCGCTCGCCCAAGATGACGTTCGTCTGGCGCGTGTTCACGTTCTGCACGATGGTCGTGATGAACGGGCACTGCTTCACGAGCGCGCGGCAAAACGCCTTCGACGACGGGAACTCGGCGGCGTTCGTGACGAGCGTGACGAGCACTTCCCCGCTTTCGTGCCCCACCCGCACGACCACATGGCGCAGAAATCCCGCATGGCGGTTCTCGTCGTAGGGCTCGACGTGATGCTTGCGCGCGAGTTGGCGGATGGCGCGCACCACCTGTTGCGCTTGCTCGTTTTCGACCAGGCAACCGTCGGTGTTCACCAGCTTGTGCGTGCCCGCCGCGTACATGCCGGTCAAGATTTCGCGACCGCCGTTGGGACCGCGCTTGCCGGGCGCGAACGGCGAGATCACCTTGTTGCGGTAATGGAAGGGCGCCTCCATCCCCAGAATCGGCCGCACGTCGGCGCAGGCGAAGCCGGCGCCGGCGAACAGCTTGCGGATACGCGCGTCCTTCGCCACCAGCTGGTCGGCGTACGGCTCGCCGACGTGCTGGCAGGCCCCGCATTCGCGGGAGGCCGGGCAAAGTGGATTTGACGATTGCTTGACCATGCGCCCCTTTCGATTGAAAACATGATAACGTCCTGTCAGCAACGCGATAAGGAGCTGGAATGAAATTCTTGATTCGTTG
>CADAKR010000231.1 GCA_902788545.1 uncultured Coriobacteriaceae bacterium | reverse complement strand
TCACACCGTACGGAATGCCCTGGATGCCGGAAACGGCAAAGACTTCGGCGCGTCCGTTCGAGCCATCCTTGTCCTTGGTGGCAGGCTTGCCGATAACATCGAGCTCGGTCTGGTCATCGGCAATGAGGGAGACCATCTCCTCATAGCTGAGCTTGGAGATGAGGTCTTCCCAGCCGGCATCGTCGTAATCCTTGCCGCGCATATCGACGAGCATCGTCTCATGGCCCGTCTTGCCGAACTCATGCGTCTTGACCTTTTTGGCGTCCCCCGAACCTGCCTTGTAGGCGACCGGCTTTGCCAGGTCTGCGACCTCGTCGGTGTAGATAAGGTGGGTTGCCTCCTTCGGATAGGTGCCCATCCAGTCGGAGCGCGACATCCAGGTGACCTTGTTGAGCTTGCGCATCGACTCGTTCTTGTTCGGGTCGACATCGTCGAAGAGGTTCTCTTGCGAAACCTTGATGCCCTCGAAGCTGCGCCCCAGATGCTGGGCCGTCGCGCGGGCGTCTTCCTCCTCGCTCACGCCCTGGTCTTCGTAGGCGACGCAAAAGCCGGTCTTCGCAGCGCTTTTGGCCAGGATGTAAGACGAGTCGACGCCGCCCGAAAGGAAGCTGTCGGGCGTCTCGCCCTCGTCGCAAATGCAGCGCAGGCTGGCTTCCATGGCGCTTTCGATTTCATCAGCCCACTGGTCGAGCGTCTTCGTCTCGTCCGGCTCGAAGGAAAGCTCCCAATAGCGTCCGAGCTGCAGGCCGTTCGCGCCGAACCGGAAGAACCCGCCCGGCTCGACTTTGTACACGCCTTTGAACAGCGTCTCCTCGCCCGGCACGTACGTGAAGCCGAGGCAAAACTGGACGAGCTCGCGGTTGAGCTCGCGGTTGAAACCCGGCTGGTCGAACAGGTCCTTGATCTGGGTGCCGAACAGCAATCGCCCGTCTTGCGTTTCGTAGTAGAACAGCAGCTCGGCTCCCAGCGGGTCGCGCGTGCCGAACAGCCCGTGCGTTTCGCCATCTTCGATCACGATGGCGAACTGCCCGTTGATATGGGCGCCCATCTGGTCGCCCCACGCCTCGTACGCTGCCACGACAAGACGCTCCTCGCGCTCGCGGCGTGTAAGGCCGGAAATGTCCACGCCCAGCTCTGCACCCAATTCGACATGGTTGCGAATCAAACCCTCGTAGGCTTTCAGCTCGTTCATCAAACCATCCTTAAGACAGCCCTCTATTCACGGGAAACCAGTATAGCCGCGCTCAATCGGCTTCACCAAACATTAACCTGCCCGCAACACCACCAACTTGAATCGAAGGGTTTCCAGGTTTCTTTTGGCTCATGCGCCGCCGCATGAGCCAAAAGGGGAGTATCCCCAATTGGCTCAAGCGGGCCCTTCCCTCCTGCCCCGAAAACGCCGTTACTTGCGCGCTTCGAGGAAGTCGGGCACTTGCGAGAGGATAACCGCCGCGAAGACGAGCGCGCAGCCGGAAAGCTCGACGGCGGTCAGGCTCTCAGAAAGGATGAGCCAGCCTCCGATAGCGGCGAACACCGATTCCAGACTCATGATGATCGACGCCACCGTCGCCTCCGTCGTCTTCTGCGCGACGATCTGCAGCGTATAGGCGATGCCATCGGAGCAGATGCCCGCGTACAGGATGGGCACGATGGCAGCAAGGACCGCCGCCGGCTCGGGATGTTCGAACACGATGGCGCACACAAGCGAAATCGCGCCCGCGACGAGCAGCTGGACACGCGAGAGCCTGACGCCGTCGACTTGGGTGTAACGGTCGATGACGAGGATGTGGACGGCGTATCCAAACGCGCTCGCAAGCACCAGCCAGTCCCCCACGTACACGCTGCCCAGGCCATTGGGCACGCACAGCAAGTACATGCCCGCCATCGCCACCACGACGGCGACGAGCACGAGCGGATGGGGGCGCTTGCCCATGAACATCAACATGACGGCGACCATCACCATATACGTGGCGGTCACGAACCCCGAGCGGCTCGACGCTGCCGCCTCGGGAGGATACGCGGTGATGCCCGCTTGCTGCAAGTACGATGCAATGCACAGCGCCACGCCGCACAGCACGCCGGCAACCAGCAAGGTGCACTTCGAATAGCCCGCGCCATCGTCGGTTGCGGGCTTATCCTGGCCCGATCGCCTCCGAAACGCGATAACGCCGCTCAGGAAAAGGGCACCGATGAAGTTTCGCGAGGCATTGAACGTGAAAGGTCCGACATCGTTGGCCGCCGTGGTCTGCGCGACGAACGCCATACCCCACAAGATGGCAGTCACCAACAGTAGCAAGGGGCCTTTCGCCTTCAAGCAGACCCGTCCTCTCACGCGGGGTTGATTTGGAGTGGGGTATAATATAGCAGTTTAGAGCTCACGTGACCTGCGTGGAGGACGCATGGCGTCGATAGAGCACATCCTGTACGAAATCGTTGGGCGACCCGATTCGGTTGTCGCCTATCTCGATGCCTCAAGCTATGACGAGCTCATCGAGATGGATCTCGTCAACAACCACTTCGTCAACGTGGCCCAGGTCGAGGGCAAGTTCTTCGTCCCCGTCTTCGAAGGCGATTTCGAGGAGCTGTTCGAGTATTCGGGTGGCAACATGGTGCACCCCGACGACCAGGCAACCCATGACGCGCTCATGGACCGCGCCACCATCTTCGAGCGCCTCGCAGCTTCCGAGACCCCCGGGGTGATCAGCGCCGAAATCCGCTACCGCCTCAAAGACGGAGGCTACCACTGGACGCGCGAACTGGTTGTTGGCGGCGAAGAGCACGGAATCCCCGCCGGCACCATCCGCGTGTACATCTACGACATCCAGGCCATGAAGGAGCGCGAGCTCGGTTCGTGGAAGGCCCGCAACCTGCAAAGCGGGGAAATCCGCGACGAGCTGACGGGCATCCGCCGCGAACGTGACTTCATTTCCGCGATGCGCAGCCGCAGGGATGACTCGTCTTTGAGCAACTGGTGCATGGCCGTCATGGACATCGACCAATTCAAGCTGTTCAACGATTGGTACGGCCGCAAAGCAGGCGATTTCGTGCTGGCGAGAATCGGCGCGTACTTGGCGCAGCACGAGGTAGCTGACAGGTGGGTGGCCGGCTACCTCGGGCAGGACGACTTCTGCGTGTTCATGCCCCACGACGAAGATGCCATTCAAAGCTTGTTTGAAGACGTGAGCGCGATCATCGCGGGCTACGGCGCCTCCATGACCTTCTATCCCGCAATCGGCGTATGCCGAGCCGACCGCTCAATTCCGGTGCTCGACCTCATGGACCGCGCCAAACTCGCGACCGAGGCGGCAAAGCGCGACTTCAAGCACCACATACGGCATTACCAACACGAGATGCGCGAGCGGACCGAAGCGGAATACCGCCTCCTAACCGATTTCGAGCATGCGATGGCCAACGGCGAGATCTGCTTCGCGGTGCAACCCCAATGCCGAATCTCGACCGGGCAGATCGTGGGCATCGAGGCGCTCGCACGCTGGCGCAAGCCCGACGGGAGCGTCATCCAACCTGGTGAATTCATCCCCGTGCTCGAGAAGTCGGGCTTCATCTGCGACCTCGACCGCTACATCTGGAACGACGTGTGCGAGCATGTGAAACGGTGGATCGAGGGCGGAAACCGAGCGGTCCCCGTCTCCGTGAACGTCTCTCGCCAAGACATCTACGAGTTCGACGTCGCCGAGCATTTCGAGAACTTGCTGCGAACACACGACCTCGACCCGTCGCTCATTAAAATCGAGATCACCGAATCAGCCTACATCGACGACGAGAACAAAGTCGGCGAAGCCGTGCGACGCCTGCGCGAAAAGGGCTTCGTCGTCCTCATGGACGACTTCGGCAGCGGCTACTCGTCTTTGAACACGCTTGATAGCCTCAACATCGACGTGATCAAGCTCGACATGGCCTTCATGCGCATGAGCGACGAGAGCAAGCGCAAGAGCGTGCGCATCGTCGAGTCGATGGTCAACATGGCCAAAACACTCGACTTGGGAGTTATCGCCGAAGGCGTCGAGGAGCGCGAGCAAGCTGAATTCCTGCAAAGCATCGGATGCCACTACGCGCAGGGCTTCTACTTCTACAAGCCCATGTACCCCGAAGAGTTCGAACGCCTCATCTCGAACGGCGAAGGCGCCATCGACGCAAGCGGCCTCACATTCAAGCGCAACGAGGAATTCCACCTGCGCGAGTTCCTCGACCAAAACGTGTACAGCGACGCCATGCTCAACAGCATCGTCGGTCCACTCGCCATTTACTCATGGCATGGGCAAGACGTCGACATCATTCGCTTCAACGAGCAGTTCTTCGAGGAAATCGGCGTCGAGACGCTGCAAGACCACC
>CADAKR010000230.1 GCA_902788545.1 uncultured Coriobacteriaceae bacterium | reverse complement strand
TCCTGGCGACGAGTTGATGGATCGCTTCGATCCCGCGCTCGTCGAGACGGTCACGAGCGCCATCACCATCAATGCGCCGGTCGAGGAGGTGTATCCCTGGATTTACCAGTGGGGCGGCACGAAATCCGGCTCCCTCTCCTCCGAGGTGCTCGAGCGCGTGTTCGGCCGCATGTCCATCTTCAACCGCTACGAGATCTGCGAGGAATGGCAGATGCCCGATGCGTTCATGCCCGGCGACTTCATGGAATGGGACCGCTCCGGCATGGGCTGCGAGGCAGCAGACGTTGTGGCCGACAAGTACATCCTGAGCTTCTCCGACGTGAAGCATCCGCCCCGGGCGCGCGGCGCTTACGCCATCGCCGGCGGCACGGTCGACGACATGAACTTCATCTGGGGTTGGTATTTCATCCCGCTGAAGGGCAACCGCACGCGTTTCATCTGCCACTGGAAGTATTACGGCACCAAGGATGCGGCCACCCGCTTCGCGCTGAAGCGCGCCATCCTGCAATGCGGCACGGCCATGCAGCGCTGGCAGATGGAATACACGAAGAAATGCGCCGAGGGCAAGATGCCCGTCCACAAGCATGTGAAGCTGTACCGCAAGATCTTCGGGCCGTATCACCACGTGCCTGACGAGATCCAGGACCAGACGGACTGCACGCATGTGCGCGACGGCCGCGAGGCGCCTGCCATCGAGGAAGTACGTCCCGCCAAGATGGCCGACCCGGCCTGGCCGCCCGCCGACGGTCCGTGGGATGTCGACACCGACTACTACAAGGAGCGCTTCCCGCGCGCCATCGAGGAAATCAAGGAAATGGCCGCCAAGCAGCAGGCAGCTGCCGAGGCGAAGATCGCAGCGCTCGAAGAAGAGCTTGCAGCGCTGAAGTAACACCTGAAAGGAAGGATCAGTCATGGACAAGAACATCCGCATCGCGATTATCGGCGGCGGCCCGGCGGGGCTTTCCGCGGGCATGTACCTGGAACAGGCCGGGTATGAGAACTACACCATTTACGAGCGTAACGGCTGGGTTGGCGGCAAGTGCCATTCGCCCGAGTACAAGGGTCGCCGTTACGAGCTGGGCGCCATTATGGGCGTGCCGTCCTACTACGCGGTGCACGACGTCGAGGAATTCTGCGGGATCACTCATGACGGCCCGCGCCTGAACCGCAACTACAAGGACCTGAAAGGCAACGTCATCGACCCGTTCGACCCGAAGAAGCACCCGCTTTCCGCCCCGCGCCTGCTGCGCATGAAGAGCCAGATCAAGAAGTTCGGCGAGCTGCTGGCGACCAAGTACAAGGGCTACGACATCAACGGCCACCGCGGCGTGGCGCAGGGCCGCTACGACGGTTACGCGGTCTCGCCCGAGCGCGAGCGTGTCGAGGGCGAGAACCCGAACCTGAAAGACCTCGCGCTGCCGTTCAAAGACTTCTGCGAACTGAACGGCGTCGAGCTGGTGCAAGACGTCTGGATTGGCCCGTTCACCTCGTTTGGCTACGGCTACTTCGACGAGATCCCGGCCGCTTACGTGCTGAAGTACCTCGATTTCCAGACCACGATGAACTTCGTGAAGGTGAACCTGTGGACGTGGAGAGACGGCACGCAGTCGATCTGGGAGCACCTCAACGACAAGATCAAGCACCCGGCGATCCTGAACTCCGACATCACGAAGGTCGAGCGCAAGGACGGCAAGGTGTTCGTCACCGTGAACGGCAAGGTCGAGGAATTCGACAAGCTGATCGTCACCGCGCCGCTGCAGTTCTTCGGCGAGTACGCCGACATCCGCGAGGACGAGCAGAAATACTTCAGCAAGATCGACTACGAGCGCTATGACGTGCAAGGCTTCCTCACCGACGAGGACAAGGCGCCCGAGATCTCGTACTACATCATGGAGAACATGGTGCCCGAGCGCCTTGGCCACCTGATGGTGTACTACCACCGCTGGCCGGATTTGGGCGCGGACCAGATGTACGTGACGTACGCGCTGCGCAAGCACCGCGACCTGAAGGAAATCGACTACGAGGAATCGAAGAAGATGGTGCTGGCCGACCTCGAGCAGATGGGCAATCCCGCCAAGGAGGTCATCCAGGAACGCTCGTGGTACTACTTCCCGCACGTCTTCACCGAGGACTACGCCGCCGGCTGGTACGACGACGTCGAGGCGATGCAGGACAAGTACGACACCTTCTACGCCGGCGAGATCATGAGCTTCGGCGACATGGACGAGACCGTTGAGTACAGCCGCGAGCTCGTCGAGCGCTTCTTCAAGTAGGAACCAACGGGGGCGGCCATGATGCGATACAAGGACTTCGCGGACTTGATTGACCGCATGGCTGCCTCCTCCCCCGCTCGCCCGGCGTTGCTGACGTGCGGAAACGACGGCTCGAAGCAGGCCATCACCTGGGGCGAGCTGGCACAAGCCGTGCAAATGCGCACGGCAGAACTGGAAAAAGCCGATGGCGCATGCGAGGCGATCCTGGCCGACGGGACGCCTGCATGCGTCATCGAGGTTTTTGCCGCCGTGCGCGCAGGCTTGCAGGTGGCGCTTGTCGACCCGCTCATGCCCAACGACGTGATGATGCCGCTTTTAATCGCGGTCGACGCCGATTGCGCTTGGGCATCCGACACTGCGCGCCAGGCTGAAATCGAACAGCTCTTGGCACCCGCTGCGCAACCGGCACACGGCGCGCATGCCGTGCTGTTCTTCACGAGCGGCACGACATCGTCGGCCAAGCCGGTCGTCCTCACCGACGAAAGCCTGATGTCGAGCGCGTTCAACGGCTCGTCGCTTTTGCCGCTTTCACCTGACGACACGCTGCTGTGCTTGCTGCCGCTCTCGCACGTGTTCGGCTTCGTGTGTGGGCTTTTGTGGGGCCTTTCCTGCGGTGCGACCGTGGCTCTGGGCCGGGGCGCCCGGCACTATGCCGACGACTGCGCCTTCTTCCGCCCCACCGCCGTGTCCGTTGTCCCCATGCTGCTGGGCTTCCTCATGAAGCTGCAGGCCCTCAACCCGGAGCTGAAGCTGATCCTGGTGGGCGCCGGGG
>CADAKR010000229.1 GCA_902788545.1 uncultured Coriobacteriaceae bacterium | reverse complement strand
CGAAGGAAACCGACATCCAGCTGACCATCAACCTGGATGGTACGGGCGCGACCGATGTCGAGACGGGCATTGGGTTTTTCGACCACATGCTCGACGCGTTCGGGCGCCACGGGCTGTTCGACTTGACCGTGCGCGCGAAAGGCGACCTGCACGTCGACGGCCACCACACGGTCGAAGACGTCGGCATCGTGTTGGGCCAGGCGTTCGCCGAAGCGCTCGGCGACAAGCGCGGCATCGTGCGCTATGGCGATATCGCGCTGCCCATGGACGAGGCGCTCATGCTGGCGGCGGTCGACATCTCGGGCCGCGGCGGGCTGTACTGGGCAGCCGACATCCCCTGGCAGATGGTGGGCGAATTCGACTCCACGCTGGCCAAGGAGTTCTTCGTCGCATTCGCCACGAACGCCGGCGTCACGCTGCACGTGCAGCAGCTCGCGGGCGAAAACGTGCACCACGTCGTCGAGGCCACGTTCAAGGCCGTCGCCCGCGCCCTGCGTGCGGCCGTGGCCATCGACCCGCAAGCTGCCGATGCCCTTCCCACCACGAAGGGGGCATTATAATGTGACCGGACTGCACTTTTGCTCCGGGATGTACGTACATCCCGGAGCAAAGGTGCAGTCGAGACGAAGGAACAAAATTGATAGCAGTAGTCGATTATCACAAAGGCAACCTGAAGTCGGTCGAGAGGGGCTTGCAGAGCGTTGGCGCCGATGCGCGCATCACCGACGATCCCGAGGTCATCAAGCATGCCGTCGGCATCGTGTTGCCGGGCGTGGGCGCGTTCACCGACGCGGCCAACTCCATGCGCGAGCTGGGCCAGATGGACCTGCTGCGCGAGCGCATCGCCACGGGCATCCCGTTTCTGGGCATCTGCCTGGGCATGCACCTGCTGTTCGCGGGCGGCGAAGAGCACGCGCAGGGCAAGCCGACGATCGGCCTGGGCGTCATCGGCGGCATCGTGGGCGCGCTGCCCAAGACCGACGAGCAAGGCAATGCGTACAAGATCCCGCATGTCGGGTGGAACAGCATCGAAATCGAGAAGCAGGGCAGCCCGCTGCTCGAGGGCATCGAAAGCGGTGAGCATTTCTACTTCACGCACAGCTACGCGGCACCCGATTCGTTCGCGACCATCGCCACGACCACGCATTCCACGACGTTCCCGAGCGTCGTGCAGTACCGCGGATCGTGCTACGGCGTGCAATTCCATCCCGAGAAAAGCTCGGATGCCGGCGCCAAGCTGTTGCGCAACTTCGCCGAGCTGTGCCATATCGATTAGACCGCAAGGGCGCCTTCGCGGCGTCCGCCGAGAAGGCCAACCAGAGAAAGGCCAACCATGTACCTCCTACCTGCAATCGACATTCTCGAAGGCAAGGCCGTGCGACTGGGGCAGGGCGACTACGACCGCGTCACCGTGTACAACGACGACCCCGTCGAGCAGGCGAAGATCTTCGAGTACGCCGGCGCCACGTGGCTGCACATGGTCGACCTCGACGGCGCGAAGTCGGGCAATGCCGACAACATCGCCGTGGTCGAAGCCATCATGGCGGCGACCAGCCTGAAGGTGGAAGTGGGCGGCGGCATTCGCAGCCTTGCCACGATCGAGCGGCTGGTGAACGCGGGCGCGTCGCGCTGCGTGTTGGGAACGGCACTCGTGCGCGACCGCGAGTTCGCTCAGGCCGCAGTAGAAAAATACGGTGACATGCTGGCCGCCGGCATCGACGCGAAGGGCGGGGAAGTGGCCGTGTCCGGTTGGCTCGAGGGCTCGGGCGTCGACGCGTTCGAGCTGGCGCGGCAGATGTTTGCGCTGGGGTATCGCCATCTGGTTTACACCGACATCGCGCGCGATGGCATGCAAACCGGCATCGACGAGCAGGCCTACGTGCAGATGGCCGCCGCGTTCGGCCATCCGGTCATCGCCAGCGGCGGCGTGGCGGGCCTCGACGACATCGTGCGCCTGGCGCAAGCCGAAGCCGAGGCGCCCGGTTCCATCGAGGGCGTCATCGCCGGCCGTGCCATCTACGAGGGCGCGCTGATAGTCGAAGAAGCCATCGCTGCCTGCGAGGAGGCATAACTACTGTGACGGAGGGTGTACCTTTGCCCGTAGCAACTGTGCACTTTTCGCGCGAAGCTAGAAAAGTGCACAGTTGCTACGGGCAAAGGTACACCTGTTGCATCTGAGAAAGAGGCATAAATGCTGACCAAACGCGTGATACCCTGCATGGACGTGACCGACGGGCGCGTGGTGAAGGGCGTGAACTTCGTGAACCTGCGCGATGCGGGCGATCCCATCGAACTGGCGCAGCGCTACGACGAGCAGAAGGCGGACGAGGTCATCTTCCTGGATATCACGGCCACAAGCGACGACCGTGCCACCACGGTGGAGCTGGCCAGCCGCGCCAGCGAGGAGCTGCACCTGCCCTACACGGTGGGCGGCGGTTTCCGCAGCGTGGCCGACGTGCGGCGCATGATCGCGGCCGGCGCCGACAAGGTCTCCATCAACTCGGCGGCCGTGAAGGATCCCACGCTCATCACGCAGGCGGCCGAGGCGTTCGGCACGCAGGCCATCATCGTGGCAATCGACGCCAAGCAAGTGGCGGGCAATCCCAACAAGTGGGAAGTGTATCTGGCGGGCGGTCGCACGCCGACGGGCATCGACGCCGTGGAATGGGCCGCCGAGGCCGCACGCCGCGGGGCGGGGGAGATCCTTTTGACCAGCATGGACCGCGACGGCACGAAAGACGGCTTCGATTGCGCGCTGACCCGCGCGGTGGCGCGTGCAGTCGACATCCCGGTCATCGCCAGCGGCGGCGTGGGCAAGCTGGAGCATTTCGCCGAGGGCGTCATCGAAGGCGAGGCCGACGCCGTGCTCGCCGCCAGCGTCTTCCATTTCGGCGAGCTGACCATCCGCGAAGTGAAGGAATACATGCGCGCCCAGGGTATTCCGGTGAGGTTATAGGAGTTGGACGTTTTGCTTCGAGCGCACTGTCCGATTCGGTGAGACGGTCGGAAAGAATACTGTTGCGAATCGGACAGTGCGCTCGAAGCA
>CADAKR010000228.1 GCA_902788545.1 uncultured Coriobacteriaceae bacterium | reverse complement strand
ATAGCCATCTACGGCACCGAGGCGGGCATCGAAGTCAATGGCGCCACCATGAACGTCCGCGACGCCGCCCCGCTGGCCGCGGGCCTGTTCTTCGGCGGTCCGGCCGGCATCATCGCGGGCCTCATCGGCGGCATCGAGCGCTGGTTCGCCGTGCTGTGGGGTGCTGGCGAGTTCACCCAATTGGCTTGCACCCTGGGCACCATCTTCGCCGGCTTTTTCGCGGCGGCGCTGCGCAAGTACGTGTTCAATTACCACATTCCCAACCTGTCGTTCGCATTTTCCACCGGCGTCGTGACCGAGGTGATGCACCTGCTGCTCGCGTTTGTCACGAACCTCGACCAGACAACGCGGGCGTTCGCCGTCGTGCAGGCGTGTTTGATTCCCATGAGCGTTTGCGTCGGGCTATCGACCATGCTCTCCTCGCTCGCGCTTCACTTGCTGCATCATAAGCCCCTGATCACACCTGCCGGTGAGCGCAACGTCGTGCGCATCTTGCATACCCGCATGCTCATCGCCATCGTGGTGGCGTTCATCGTGACCGTGGGCTTTACGGCCATCGTCCAGTCGAACCGCTCGTATTCCGACACGTCCGAGTTATTGAAGCAAAGCATCGCGGACGTGGAGAAGGACATCGTCGACGCATCGGATGCAAACCTGCTCGAGTTGACGAAGCACGCCGCAGCCGCCATACCCACGGCATCCAACGTGACGAGCGAAGAATGCACGCAGCTGGCAGCTGAGCTCGACGTTGCGGAGGTCAACGTCATCGACAGCAACGGCATCATCGTCGCCAGCTCGGAACCCGCCTTCATCGGATTCGACATGGCCTCGGGCGAGCAATCGGCGGCGTTCCTCGTCTTGCTGCCAAGCCAGGGGCAATCACAGCTCGTTCAGGCCTACCAACCCATGACCTACGATGCCGGCACAATGCGCAAGTACGCCGGCGTCGCCGTGACGGGGGGCTTCATCCAGGTGGGCTACGACGCGCAGAACTTCATCGACGACCTATCAACCCAGGTGGAGTCATCCGTTAAAAACCGCCATGTGGGACAACACGGCGAATTCGCCGTCATCGACGAAACCGGCTCGGTCATCAGCACGCGCGGCGACATCACGGCCGACACGGACGCGCAACTCGCAGCCGATGCCGAGAAGGCGGGCCCAGACAAGATGTTCACCACGACATTCGACGGCGAGGAATGCTTCGCCGTCTACCAGGAAGTGGAAGGCTATCGCATCATCGCGCTGCTGCCCGCCTCGGAGGCCAACGCCTCCCGCGATTCCGCTCTGCTCCTCGTAACGCTCATGGAAGTGATCGTCTTCGCCGCCTTGTTCCTGGTGATCCACGCCGTCACCAAGCTCGTCGTCGTGCGTGGCATCAGGCGCATGAAAACGCAGCTGGCCGAGATCACGAACGGCAACTTGGACGTCGAGCTCGATGTGCGCGACGCAACCGAGTTCGTTTCGCTTTCCAACGACATCAACCTGACGGTCGGGGCGTTGAAAACGTCCTTGGCAACCGTGCAGGCCGACCTCGACATGGCGGCCGAAATCCAAGCGAACGTGCTGCCGACGATCACGCGCGTCATCTCGGCGCGCAACGAGTTCGAGCTGTTCTCGAGCATGGAGCCCGCCAAGGAAGTCGGCGGCGACTTCTACGACTTCTTCATGATCGACAACGACCATCTGGCCCTCGTCGTGGCCGACGTCAGCGGCAAGGGCGTGCCGGCGGCGTTGTTCATGATGCTGTCGAAGACCGTCATCAAGATGGAGGCGCTTTCCAACCTCGATCCCGCATCGGTGCTCCTGCGGGCCAATTCCGACCTGTCGGAAAAGAACGACGACGACATGTTCACCACCGCTTGGCTAGGCGTGCTCGAAATATCGACCGGCTTGCTGACGTATGCCGATGCAGGCCACGAGAAGCTCGCCATCTACCACGACGGCACGTGGACGCTGCCTCCCAAGCCGAATGGCGCCGTCGCGTTGGCGGCAGTACCGCAAGAAACCTACAAGAACATCCCCGACAAGTACCGCTTCCGCAACCACACGATGAAGCTGCAGCCGGGCGATGCCATATTCCAGTATTCCGACGGCGTGACCGAAGCCACGGACGCGAACGAGGAGCTGTTCGGCGAAGAGCGGCTCATCGACGCCCTGAACGCATCGCCGAGCACCTCCCCGGGCACGATTCTGCCCTTCGTGCGCGCCCAGATTGCAGCGTTCGTGCAAGACGCGCCGCAATTCGACGACATCACCATGCTCGGATTGCGCTACATTGGCAATACGACCGCAAATGACAAGCGGTCTGCAGAAGGAGAAGAAGGACGAGAAGGAAGTTCCGCCGAAAACGCGCTTTAGCTAGCGCGGCGGGAAACGACGAAGAGGAGTGAGGCATGCTTACAGTCACCAGCAACGTCAACGGGGACGTCAACGAAGTCAAGCTCGTGGGACGGCTCGACGTGAAGGCTGCACGCGAGGCCGAGGCCGCCTTTGCCGAAGCGGCGACGGCTGCGCCGAACGTCGTGCTCGACATGACAGAGCTCGACTACATTGCAAGCGCCGGCTTGCGCGCGCTGAAGCGCTTGAACGCCGATATCACCGCGAACGGCGGAACGTTGGTATTGCGAGGCGTCCAGGACAAGGTCATGGAAGTCTTCGAAATGACCGGCTTCGCCGTGATGCTCACGTTCGAATAGCAATCCGAGCGAAGAAGGGAGCCTGGCGATGAGGAGCATCACCGTCCCCGCAACCGATTTAGATCCGACCCCTGTCGTCGAATTCGTGGAAGAGGAGCTTTCGAATCACGACTGCTCCGATCGCGCGCTCTACCAAATCGAAGTCGCGATCGAGGAAATCATCGTGAACATCGTGAGCTATGCAGGGCTTTCCGACGCCGATGGCGTGGAGGTTCGCTGCGAGGTTCTCGAAGATCCGCTGCGCGTTGTCGTGCAGTTCCTCGACGGGGGCGTCCCCTTCGACCCCTTGGCGAAAGCCGACCCCGACACGTCACCCGAGGGAATCATGGACCGCGAAGGCGGCTTGGGCATATTCCTGGTGAAGCAGATGATGGACGAC
>CADAKR010000227.1 GCA_902788545.1 uncultured Coriobacteriaceae bacterium | reverse complement strand
CCACGGTCATGACCGTCGCGGCAACGCTCATGCGCGTGTTCGCCGGAGCCCTGCTCGACCGGTTCGGCCGTTGGGGCATGCTCATCGGCGGCACGGTTATCTCGGTTTGCGCCATCGTGTCATTCGCGATATTCCCGATTGTGGGGATCATCATGGGGTTGCGCGTGCTCCACGGCATCGGCTGGGGCATGGGCTCGACGGCTTCCTCGACCATCGCGGCGGACATCATTCCCAAACGCCGGTTTGCCGAGGGCATGGGCTATTTCGCGCTGACGACGGCGATATCGAGCGCGATTGCACCAGCCGTTTCGATTGCCATCGCGCAAGGCGCCGGCACCACGTGCATGGTTTACGTGGCAGCGGGCGTGACGGCGCTTGCGCTCGTCTTGTCCGTCATCGAGGCGATGGTCGTCAAGCAGAAAGGCGAAAATGCTGCGGCGCCGGAAAGCCAAGCGGACGACGGCCGTCCCGCCCCCGAAAGCCAATCGCCCGAAGCGACTGCCGCCGGCAGTGCGCCCACACCGCCATCGCACTCGAAACTCGAGGCGCTGTTCGAGCGCAGGGCAATCGTTCCCGGCGTCCTCATCCTGCTCGTGAACATCGGATTTGGTTGCATCACCACGTTCATCGCGCTGCACGCCGATGCCCAGAACGCCGATGGCGTTTCGCTGTATTTCATCGCATACGCCGTCATCACCCTGGCTTGCCGCCCCTACATTGGCAAGCTCATCGACCGACATGGATATCGGATCCCGGCCATTACCTCGACGTTGTGCACCGCGGGCACGCTCATGCTGATAGGCGTGTCAAACAATGCGTTCATGTTCGCAGCTGCGGGCGTCCTTGGCGGGCTTGGCATCGGAACCGCCATGGGCACGTTCCAGGCCATGGCGGTTGCAAACGTCGAGCCATGGCGACGGGGCGTCGCAACCTCGACGTACATGACCGCATTCGATTTGGGAATCGCCATCGGCTCGCTTGCCGGCGGCATCATCGTCGAAGCCGCCGGCTACACGGTAATGTACTTCGTCGTCGCGCTCTTCCCCATCGCGGCAAGCGTTCTGTCGGCTTTGGTCGTGAAGAAAGACGCGCGATAGCAGCTAAGCACCGGAGCAAGCCCCACCGCAAGCCGCCGTTACAGCTCGATGCGGCCCAATTTCTCCAACAGCTCGCCGGCAGCGATGTGCGCTTCGCAATTGCAGTACTTCGCGCCCTGCTCCTTGCGCTGCAGCTGCTCTTCCAGCATCTTCGCAGCAGCCTCTTCGCCGAACATCTGCACGGCGGGACCCTGGGCGAAAGCGATGACCTGGTCAATCGTCACCATGCGGTTCTCCAGGAAATCGAGGAGGGCCTGAGTTGCGGCGTCAGCGGAAGCGGCATCGGCTGCCACGGCGTCTTTCCACGCAAGGGCAGCGTCTTTCGTTTCCTGCTTGCTCGTATTCGCGACCGCAAGCACATCCACCCGTTCGGCTACGAAATCAAACAGCTCTTTGTCCATGATCCGCTCCTATCTTTCGACCATTACCGCGCTTTGCGGTTTTCCAACTGTGCTATTCGCCCATCAACCGCGCGAAATCAGCCAGCGCCTCGGGGATGTCGATTTGCTGCGGGCACACGCTTGCGCAGGAACCGCACCCGATGCAGGCGCTCGGATGCTTGTCGGGCGGCATGGCGCCTAAGGCCATTGGCGCGATGAAAGCGAAATCGGGACGCGACAAGTGCTCGTTGTACAGCTCGAGCAAGCGCGGGATGTCCAGTTCAACCGGACAGTGCGACACGCAGTAATGGCATGCCGTGCAAGGCACGCCTTTCGCCGAGGCAAGCTTGCGGCCAAGCGCCAGCAGCGCGGCCTCCTCTTCGGCAGACAGCGTATCTTCGCGCTCGAACAAAGACACGTTTTCGCGCAGCTGCTCCATGTTCGACATGCCCGAAAGCACAGTGCCGACGCCCTTCACGCCGCGCACGTACGCAAAAGCCCACTCGACCGCGTTCGCGGCAGGCCGCAGTTGGCGCAACGGGGCCATGTCGTCATCGCCAAGCGAGATAAGGATGCCGCCGCGCAAAGGCTCCATGACCATGATGGCCAAGCCCCGACGCTGCAGCTCCTCCACCTTGCCCCGCGCATTCTGGAAATCCCAGTCCATGTAGTTCAGCTGGATCTGGCAGAACTCGACGATGTCGCCGTACGCCTCGAGGAAGCGCATGAACGTTTCCAGGTTGCCGTGAACCGAGAAGCCCAGGTGCTTGATGCGGCCTTCTTCGACTTGTCGGCGGAAGAACGACAACGTGCCGTACTTCGCGTCGTCGAGGTATTGCTCGATATTGAGCTCGCACACGTTGTGCATCAGGTAAAAATCGAAGTAGTCGACGCCGCAACGGGCGAGTTGCTCGACGAAGATCTGCTCGTGCTTCCCGAAGTTCGAGGTGTCGTAGCCGGGAAACTTGTCCGCTAGGTAGAACGACTCGCGCGGGTAGCGTGCCAACGCACGCCCCAGCACCCTCTCGGAATTGCCGCCGTGGTAGCCCCAAGCGGTGTCGAAGTAGTTGATGCCATGGTCGTACGCGTAATCAACCATCTCGATCGTCGTGGATTCGTCGACGTTCGCATCGTCGCCGTCGATAACCGGCAGGCGCATGGCGCCAAATCCCAGAGCGGATAGTTGCAAGCCCTTGAAATCGTAGTATTCCATACAACCCCTTTCTCTCTTAGCAAGTATAACAACCAGCAGGTATGCCCGACAGTAAAAACCATGGCGCCCACCAGCCGATGACCGACAACACGCACCCGGCCGCCAGGCAACATGCGCGAAGCCGCTATACTAGCTTGGTCTAACCGGACGACGGGGAGCTCGCGGATGCGGGCTGAGAGGAAGCGCAGATCCCGCTTCGACCCGAAGAACCTGATGTGGGTAATGCCGCCGAAGGGAGTCATCATGTCAGCCGATCGCGCACGTTCTCTATCCACGCCCACGCTGGGCCTCATCTGGTTCGGGGCTTCGGTTTCGCTTGCCGAAATCCTGACGGGCACGTTCTTCGCGCCGCTCGGATTCGAGCAGGGGATGGCGGCCATCCTCGTCGGACACGTCATAGGAGGCGCCCTGTT
>CADAKR010000226.1 GCA_902788545.1 uncultured Coriobacteriaceae bacterium | reverse complement strand
TTGGCGGCGTCGCGCATCGCCTGCTCGCCGGCATCTTGGCCGATGCGAAGCATCCAGCTGTAGAGCTCGCCGCCTGCCTCGTCTCCGAAATCGCTCGCCATGGCCGACCGCCCCTTCCCGCTGGGACAAAACGTCCCAGCTGCCTTCCCGTGCCTTCCGATGGAGGGGGCTCCGGCCGGGCAAAGTGTGGATGCCGCCGGAGCCCCCATGTTCCTTTCTTGTCCAGCTGCGTCAGCGTCCCGAGCCGCCGCGGGACCACGTCAGCGCTTCCATCATCTCCTGTGGCACGTAAGCCGTGACGGGCGTCCCCATGACCACGATGAGCCTGACGAACTCGTCGGCCCTGAGCTTTCTCTCGCCGTTGAGGATGTACCAGAGCCGCTTGCGGTGTATGCCCGAGCGCCTCGCGAGCTCGGCGATGGGCATGCCCCGCTCGTCGCGCGCCTCTTCGAGCTTGTCGATTATGTACTGGGAGTGGTCCATTTCCGCTTCTCTCCTTACCAGTCGTCATCGATTTGCCCGATGCGCTGGCGTCCTGGAGCCTAGCCGCTTACTGACCACGCTAAAGTAACTGTTTTCCCCGCTCATGAACGAAAAAAGGATTGTTCTGGGTACTTACTGGTCTCTTCTGGGAATTTCTTTTCCCTTTTTGGGAACACCTCCTGGAATCGTCTTCTGTTTTGATGGGAGCGGGATGCGCGCAGTAAGCGGGCGCAACGTGCCTTGGATGCTGCTTGCATCCTCGATCGTGGCGCGGCTGTGCAAGGGCCTCTTCATGGCCGCCAGCGCATCCGGATCGAAGGGGTGGCCGCGCGCGGGCGCCATGGCAGACCCTCCACCAATCCTATGATTGCAATTATCGTCGTTTCGATAATTGCAGGTGTACGCCATGTGGTACATGCGGCACCCGGCAATCGCCGTATAATTCATGCCGTTGAATAGGGAGGGCTGCGAAAATGATGATGTCACCCGAAAGCTACGTTTCCAAGTTTGACGGATTGCCTCTTATGGACCTTGCGGCCGAGAGAGACCGGTTGTTCTACGACATCGAAGAGAGGAGACGGGAGCTATCGTGTGATCCTGCGGGATGCCAGATATGCATGGATCCCTCGCCTGAAGTGGTTCTCTCGGTAATGGAGGATTACTTGCTCGCAATGGACAAGCTCATTGCAGACAAAGAAATCGCGGAGGGCTGCAGCGTCGAGAGCCTGCCGTTTCCCGATGGCTTCATTTCGGCCTGCGAGAAAGCTTACGATATGGTCGGCCCCATCTTCATGGCCGAAGAAATGCTCGGATGTTGGGTCTTTAGCACAACGCGTGTTCTTACAATAAGCGGCCCCGTTGGCGTCGTAATCGCAACCGGAGAGCTCGTCCATTTCCATATCCCTGCATTGATGAGCTCTTCAGGCGTAAGCGAGAAACATGGCGAGCAGATATCAAAGTCTGTAGGCTACCCGCGTGAAACCATACTCAACGAGCTGCTCGATGAAGAAGCTCGTAGGCCTGTATATCGCGTGCCCGATAGATTTCGATCGTAGCGATAAGCTTATCGAATTCTGAAGACACAATTCATTCCGAACGCTCAGTCAGCCCTACGTTTGTGTCCTGACTGCCATTTTCGGCTAGAGCAACCTGCCTCCAGACTTCGGTTGTAATGCAGTACTGGGCGACGTGACCGAAGCTCGATCGGTCAAACGAGCGTTTTCCCTTGGAGTTCTTACGGATGATGGGGACGATGATGTTTCGCTCGCGCAGCTCTCTCATGCCTCGAGCCACTTGAGCTGCCGTGAGGCCCGTCCGCTCCGCAATCTCCTCGGCAGAGATTCTGCCAAGCTTACCGTCGCCGTACACTTTGCGGCACATGGCTACCATCACGGCCCAGCCGTTCCTACCAACTTTCCGCTGGACGAGCGCGGTGGTGATCCCGTCCTGGACAGTGGAGTAGGCCAGGCTCGGGTACCTCGCGAAGCTTTTCGCATCCTGCCTCAGTCTGCTCGGATCGACTGGCATGCCCGGGCCTGCTCGTCGAACTTGCGCTGGATGAATTCTTCGCACGCCGCCGTGCTGGTCCGCCAAGTACGGCGCATCCGGAATGCCTTGAGGTCGCCTTCCGTGGCCATCCTCAACACCGTCGGGTATGACGAGCCGAGGATCTTGGCTGCTTCTTTCAGAGATATAATTCTCGCTTCTTCGTCTCGCTCGCTCTTCAGCAACTTCATCAGCTCCTCTCGGGTCTACGGTGTTCGACAGCTTAACGCCGAATCTCCCGCTAAAACGAAAAAAAGCTTGTTCTGGGAACCTATGTCCCCTTTTCAGGAACTCTCATAATATTTCGGGCGATGAAACGAAGCGCTGTGGAAAGAGTCGGTGGAGAAGCGAGCCCGGTAAGAGGGCTGCGCTGAGATTAATTAGATTTGCTTTCAGCTAAAACCATAGTAGATGTCACCATGGCGGTAGCAACACGCCTGTTGCTACCGCCATGGTGGCATCTATGCCATTGCCACAGAGACCCCTATGCTCTCGCTGTGGCGACTGTGGAAAACTCCTTGGTGTTGCCAGGGCGATACCAAGCCCTCTTTTCGGGAGAAGAAACACCTTCACTTCTGGTGATTAGGTCGGTAAAATGTCGGTTGGAAGTCGGTTTTTGCCGACAAAAAGGTCAGCGCCGAAGCGCTGACCTGCAGATTCGTGGTGGAGCATAGGGGGATCGAACCCCTGACCTCAGGCTTGCAAAGCCCGCGCTCTCCCAGCTGAGCTAATGCCCCGCTTATGTTGCGCCGTCTTCGACGCAGCTGGTTCACTTTCCGCTTTCAAATTAATAAACGCTCCACCGGCAAACTCGGCTCACGGTGGAGCGTTTATCGCAAAATGGTGGGCCCGAATGGATTTGAACCAGCGACCTCACGCTTATCAGGCGTGCGCTCTAACCAACTGAGCTACGGGCCCATTTCGCAAAAAGTGCCTGAATAATATACTTCGCACTGTCAAGCAGGTCAAGAACTTTTTTCTTTCCTACACATTGAACTTGAAGTGCATGACGTCGCCGTCTTGAACGACGTATTCCTTGCCCTCTTGGCGCAACTTGCCGGCTTCGCGGCAACCTTTCTCGCCA
>CADAKR010000225.1 GCA_902788545.1 uncultured Coriobacteriaceae bacterium | reverse complement strand
CGAGGAAGGCGGTGAGCAGTAATGGCTCTGGGCAACAAGACACTCAACGACCTGCTCGATCCCATTTCCAAGCAGCTCGAACACGATGGCGTAGCCGAATCGGTCGCGATGCCCACCTGGGAATTCAAAGCCCAGCGGCTGACTGACGGGCTTTCTCACGACCAGCTCGTCGACATGTTCGTCGACGAGGCTGCCAAGATACGCGTGATCGCCCATCGCTGCAAGCAGGACGACCTCGTCAAGTGCATTGGCGACATTGTCGCAGCCGGCACTCCTGACAGCGGCGAGGAATGCAGCGTCGTGTGCGCCGACGACGAGCGTTTCGCCTCAGCCGGCCTTGAGGCCGCATTGAAGCGTCGCAAGCGCGTCACTGGCGTGCACGTGTGGGATGAGGCGCTCGGCCAGGCAAACGTCAATGCGGCATTCACCGCTACGTACGGAATCACCTACGCGAGCGCAGGCATTGCCGAATCTGCCACGGTCGTGCAACCGACGAATCCGAAATGCGGGCGCGCCATCAGCCTGCTGCCGCTCGTGCACATCGCCGTCGTCGACGCATCGACGATTCAGCCGACCATGCTCGAGGTCATGCAAGGCCTCGAGAAAGAGGAAAAGCTTCCCTCGCAGGTGTGCTTCATCAGCGGTCCCTCCGCAACGGCCGACATCGAGCTCGTTCGCGTCGAGGGCGTTCACGGGCCCATGTACGTTCACTATGTGATCGTGGAATAGACGATAGAGGCATCGTAAACGAACAAGCGTCCTTCGAATTCGAAGGGCGCTTGTCGTATGCATGTCACACGCTGTTTACTCGTAAGGCGCGTACTCGGCTTCGTCGAGCTCGTCTATCGCTTCGGGGCGCACGACCAGAACGTCGCATTTCGCATGGCGCACAAGGTACGTCGACACGCTGCCGACGAAAGCGTACTTGATGCTCGAAAGCCCGCGAACGCCGCAGATGATGAGGTCGGGGTTGAAGGGCGTGATGAGGCTGTCCATCATCGTTTCGCTGATGGGGCCCATTGCCACCTTCACATGGACGGCGGGAATGCAATCGTCCTTATCCGCGCGATCGAGTTGGCGGCGAATCGCCTGCATTATGGATGTGCGTTCGGTTTCGGCGATTTCCACGTTGCTCACGCCACCGCCCTCGGTATGGGCGGCATCGATCACATGGCCGAAAAGCACTTCGGCGTTGTTGTCATGCGCGATGGAAAGCGTGCGGCGCGCGATTGCCACTTGGGCCTCGCTCCCGTCAAGCGCGGCGAAGATTCTGTTGTAACGTGCCATGGAAGTTCCTCTCGTGACGCTATCAGGCATTTACACTCTCGCAGAGCGGCATCATTGCCCGTGCACGACGCCATCATCGTCAATCGTCACGTTGATGGAGATGTCTTCGAGCCTGCGGAAGGCATCGCTTCGCCATTCGGGAGTGTTGGCCCAGGATGTGAACACCTCGGATTGCATGCCCGGGTGTATGACGAGCTTGACTTCCTCGCTTTCGGGCAGACGCATGCCCTTGTCGTCGCACGTGCCGGTGATGCGGATCTCGGCGACGGCTGTGTCGACGACGTCGTAGTCGTCGAACCAGAAGTTACCGAGGTTGTAGAAGATCGGCTTGCCGTTATAGTACTCGAGACCTTGAAGGTTGTGGGCATGCCCCCCGATGACGGCGTCGGCTCCGGCATCGATGTAGGCGTGCGCGCTATCGATCTGGGAGCTTTCGAGCTCGGTTGAATGCTCAACACCCCAATGGGGGAGGACCACGACGTAATCGGCGTTTGCCCTTGCCTCGCGGATTGCGTTGATGACCAGCGTGTCGTCGTAGCACAGCAGGATGCCCGGCGATGTCGCCGTGGCTTCAGGGGTGTATACCGTGTATTCGGCGCATGATGCGGCTATGTAGGCGATGGTGAGCCCGTTCGCTTTCAAGTACACAGGCGCTTTGGCCTCGTCGATGTTACGCCCCGCCCCCACATAGGGCATGTTGTCCCCCTCGAGCGTCGCCAAGGTGTCGAGGAACGCCACCTCGCCGTAATCGAAGACATGGTTGTTGGCCAACCCCGCGATGTCGATGCCGAGCTCGTCGAGGTAGGTCACATGCGAAGGTGAGCCGCGGAACGTGTACATCTTTCCTTCGAGGGGCTCGCCCCGGTCGCTGTAGCAGAACTCGTTGTTGATCCACATGAGGTCCATGGAGCGCATGAGGTCGATGAAGCGCTGGTCGATGCCGTCGGCGATGTTGGTGGAGCCGATTTCGGCAAGGTGCTCCATCGGCACGTAATTGTCAGCAAAGCAGATGTCGCCGGCGAATCCGAGGGAAACCTCGTAATGCTTGGCCGCCTCTGCGGCAATGCGTTCCCTTGCGCTAACCCATGCATCGGGCGGAGCGCAGCTTGCAAGCAGCAGGATCGGCACGAAGGCGGCAAGGAGAAACGCCTTTGTGATCATTGGCTTCATAGCGCTTCCTTTCGTAGTGCCGTATCTGTCCGATTGCGCGCTTGCATCATGGTGCGCAAAGCCTATGATAGCTTTATTTGCATGACGGAGAGCGCGTCGCGACATGACGAGTCGAAAGAAGCGGCAAGTGCAGCGCAACACGGCTAAACGGGAAAACCTCGGCTTGATGCTGGTGATATACCTTACCGGCTTGCTCATCGGCGGGTTGTACGTCGGCATGGTTTCTCCTGCCCGCACGGTTATCCAAGCTGATTTCGGCATCGACGGCACGCTCGGGATCTGGATGATCAACATTTACACGCTGTTCTATGCCGCGCTCATTCCCATTATCGGGAAGATCGCCGATCGGCGAGGACGCAAGCGCGTGTTCACGATTTGCATGGGCGTGTTTTGCGCGGGGTCGATCATATGCGGAATCTCGCAATCGTTTGGGGGCTTCGGCATGTTGCTCGTGGGCCGCGTCGTGCAAGCGGCGGGTGCCGGTGGCGTGATTCCCGTCGCGAATGCCGAAATCGGCACGACGTTTCCACCGGATAAGCGCGGCATGGCTCTCGGGATCGCCGCGGCTATCATCGGCATTTCGAATGTGTTCGGCTCTGCTTTGGGAAGCGCTGTTGTGGGGGCGTTCGGCGTTCAGCAATGGCCCATGATGTTTTTCCTCTG
>CADAKR010000224.1 GCA_902788545.1 uncultured Coriobacteriaceae bacterium | reverse complement strand
CTCGCCGGTGTCGGTCAGCCAGATGTCGTAATCGACGACGAGCTCCATCTGGTTCACGATGTCGAGCCAACGCTGGCGGTCGGGCTGCTGGTGGACGGGGTTGCCACCTGCGACGAGCAGCGCCTTGTACGGGCTGTTGGGAGCCTCGGCCTCGGCGAACCAGTATGCCATGCGCACGGGGTTCGACTTCACGGAGGCAAGCGTCTTGCCGTCGGGGAACACGATGGCGGTGTCGTTGAAGTTCAGCGGGAAGCCCTGCAGCTGCAGGCCCTCGATGACGCCCGCGCCCGGGCGGCCGAACTTGCCGGTGATGATGCCCAGCAGGTGCTGCAGGCGGTACGTCTCGTTGGTGTTGTGATAACGCAGGCCGTAGCCCGAGACGATGAACGCCTTGTCGGTGGTAGCCCAATCGGTTGCTAGCTTCTTGATGATGTAAGCCGGGATGCCGGTCTTTTCGGCGACCTGATCGAGCGGGTATTCGGCGGCCTTGTCCTTGAGCAGCTGGAACGCCGGGGTAAGGGCGATGCCCTCCCACTCGAAATGGCCGGTCATGGCCAGGTTCTCGCTGGGCAGCGCGCCGCCCTTCGGGGCGATGGCCACGAACTCGCCGGAATCGTTGTCGAAGACGATGAAGTTGCCGTCGGCGTCGCGCGCCAAATCGCCGTTGTCGTCGCGCACCATGTAAGCGGCGATCGAGCGCTTCATCAGGTACGGCGTGTCCTGCATGTCGTTTTCCAGGATGTAGTTGATCATGCCCATGGCCAAATCGCCGTCGGTCGCGGGCTTGATGCCGTAGAACTCGTCGGCGAAGCCGGCCGTGCCATCGAAGATCAGGCCGATGTCGACGATCTTGGCGCCGTGTTCGCGCGCCTTCACGAGGTGCTGCGCGAAGCGGATCTGGTTCTCGATGGGGTTGCAGCCCCACACGTACACCATGTCGGTCTCGTCCATGACGCGCGGGTCGATGAGCACGTGGCTGGCCGTGGAACCGACGCTGTAGAACTCGGTGTAGAACGGGCCGTTGTCCAAGCCGATGGATTCCATCGGGCAGGTGAGCCCCAGCACGTTGCCGAAGCGCTCGGGCATGAGCGCCTCGAGGCTGTACGCAGGCGGCACGCCGGCGCGCAGATTCCACATGGTGATGGCCTGCGGGCCGTCTTCGGCGATGATCTTGTTCATCTTCTCGCCGATTTCATCGAGGGCCTGATCCCACGAGATTTCCTCCCACTTGCCCTCGCCGCGTTCGCCGATGCGCTTCAGCGGCTTCTTAAGGCGCTTCGGGTCGTAGGGCTGGCGGCCGGCCAAGCAGCCCTTCTGGCAGATGTGGCCGTCGGCTTCCTCGACGCCGTCGTAGATCACGCGCTCGGTGCGCACGATCTTGCCATCCTTCACGATGGTCTTCAGCGCGCAGTAGTCGTGATCGCCCCAACCGGGACATGCGGTGTAGACGAAAGACTCGCCTTCCTTCAACATACGCTTTCCTCCTCTTCGAACTCGTCTTGCCCCACAGCCGCCACCTCGGCGGCCGCTTTCCTTGCGAGCTGGAAACGCGCAGGTTGTTCCCCCTTCCTGCGCATCCCCATCGCGCAAGAATCTCTAGCAAGAGCATAGGCTGCCGCCTGGTGTGCGTACATAAACGACTCTCTGCCACGCTATGCAACTAAAAGATGTGTATACTTGCTTGAAATAGAAACAACAGGTTGCTCATTGTCAAAGCTGTTCTGCAGGAAGCAGCTTGCGATCTGGAAGGAAAACCGTGCAGATAGAAAGCTTGCGCTACTTCATCGAGCTCGCTCGCGCGGGGTCGTTTTACGGCGCTGCGAAAAACACCTTCCTTTCGCAGCAGGGGCTGAACAAGGCCATCACGTCGCTCGAATCGGAGCTCGGCGTGAAGCTCGTCGAGAGGAGCCGGCGGGGCGTGCGCCTGACGAGCGAAGGCGAGGCGGTTCTGCGTCATGCGCAGCGCATCGTCGCCGATCACGACCTCATGGTCGAAGACCTCGTGGCCCAGCGGATGCAATCGCCCGAGGGCGAAGAGCCTATCACGGTCCATGTCAGCTACTACGGCGCCCAGACCGCCGGCGCCAATCCGACGTACGTCAGCATGCTCGCCGAGCGCACGGCTTACATCGAAGAGCCGTTTGACAAGCTGGTTCAGCACGCCGTCAATTCCGACGGCCGCGATTTGTGCTACCTCGACATCCACGCGCATTCGCTCGACGAGATCAGACGTAACCCCGATGTCGTGTTCGAGCCCATCGTCGAGACGCGCTACGGCTTCGTGTGGAAGGACGGATCGTCTCTGGCGGGCGAGGAGCGGCTGCACCGCAACGTCGTGTCGAAGATGCCCGTTGCCCTCAACGCGTTTCGCGAGATGGCGCAGTTGAACGAGCGCCTGTTCAAGGACCACCCGCTCCAAAACGTCCGCATGGAGTCGGCCAGCCCACGCATGCTGCTGAACTTCGTGCGCACCTCCGATTACGACGCCATCGCCGCGTTCGACTCGTTCGGGTTCTTCCTGGCGCAGCGCGACGACGACATGCCGACTGACGGCCTTCACTTCCGACGCGATGTGCCAGGTGGGTTTTCTGTACCCGCGCGGCGTGAAGCTTTCCATCCGCGCGCAGCATACGGTCGGCGTCTTGAAGCGCTTCCTCTCCGAGAACTGCGGCGAATACTTCGTGCGCTATCCGCTCCATTAGCGCAGTCGTGCGTCGGATGGTCTCCCGAAGTCAGTTGCGATGCACGTCGTGGGTCGAAGCGGTTTCGCTTAATCGCCGGCCTTCAAATCGCCCCGCGTCGTCGCACCTCCTCGTCGATGTTCGCCACGCCTACGACGATAAAGCGCTCGTCGTTTTCCATGCGCGAGACCCGCATGTTGACATAAGTCGATTCGTCGCCCCGGACGAGCCGGTACGCCATCGTGAACGACCTGCTGCGATCCAGCGCGCCTAAAAGCGTCTCCCGGTCCATGCTCCGCGCGAAGGCTGCGCGATCGTCGGGATGGACGAACAGGGCAATGGCCAAGTAGCGGTTGCGTTTGGTCCTATCGGCGTGCCGCATCGAGGACTTAGTGTGTGACGACGCAGTTGCGCCCACTGTTCTTCGCTTCGTAAAGCGCGCTGTCCACGCGGGCGAAGATCGAAACGGGCGTGTCGTCTTCCTGCGCGCAGGCGACGCCAAAGCTGATCGTCACCGTGCCGACAGCGGAGAACGGTTCTGCAGCGATGGATTCGCGAACGCGCTCGGCCAGCTTCACCGCATTTTCGAGGCTGATGTTGTTCGCGATGATGATGAACTCCTCGCCGCCCCAGCGGCCGACGACGTCGTCGTTGCGCATCATCGCCTTCACCCGGCGGCTCAGCTCGATCAGCACCGAATCGCCCGTCTCATGACCGTACGCGTCGTTGATGTTCTTGAAGTGATCGATGTCGTACATGAGCAGCGCGAACTGCTGGTCGTTGCGGCGGCGGTGCATGCTTATGCGTTGATCGATTTCCTCGTCGATCCAACGGCGGTTGTACAGGCCGGTCAGCTGGTCGCGGTTCACCAATTGCTCCAAATCGCCGATGGTCTGCTTCAGGTCGGCGGTTGTGGCTTCGAGGCACGTCGCCAAACGGTCCGAGAGCGATTTGAACTTGGACCCGTCATCAGCGAGGTCGGGGTCTGCATATTGCTTGGCGTTAAAGCCCTCGGGGATGTCGCCTTCCCTGAATCCCGCTGCCACGATCGTGCTGTTCAATAGCTCTCCGCCCTCGGGCGTGCGCAGGATCTCGCCGTAACCGTAAGCGTAACTGAGCCCGGGGCAAATTCGCCGGTAGTAGTCGAACTCCTGGTCGGCATGGTTATTGCCCATGTAAACGCGTCGGTTTATGCAGGCGAACAGCATGATCGCCTGCGGGGCGAACGCGGCCATCTCATTCGCGGATGCGAGCGAGTTACGCAAGAGGTACGTGGGCTTCGTGTACGACAACGTCACCTTCGACCCTTCGGTGAGCATCGCCGGGAAGCGCATGGCGCCGTCGTCTGAATAATGGGTCGGCACGCGTGCTATAAGCCTGTTGCCGCTGGGAGTGAGCAAGGGGAAAGCGCACACGTTCGAATAGAACGCATCATCGGGTTCGACATCGAGGTATTTGTGGTACACGTCGATGGCGGGTTCGTAATCGATGGTCTTGACGTAGCCGTTTTCGCCCATCTCGGTGACGGTCATCTCGCGGCCGATGGGGCGCCAGCCCAGGTTGTAGTCTGTTTTGATGTGCAGGTCCTCGCCGTAGAACACGACCGCGAGGATGCCGCGATCGCAAATCTCGCGGCTGGTGAACACCATCGACTGGTCGTTGCCGAGCTGTTCGGTGCCCGCCTGCGCTCCGAACACGGAGATATCCGGATAACGCGCCTCGAGCTCTTCGATGACCGGCGTGGGCACGATCATCGCGCATGCTGTGAGGAGCAACACTCCTTGCACGTGATCGGTTTCGGCTATCTTTTCGCAGAGCTGCTTGCCAGCTTCACGCGGATCGGTTTCATGGCAATCGAACAGGTAGGTGCTAAAGCCGCTGTCCTCGAAGTAGACGAGCGTGATCATCGGATCGCGCGGGACTTCCGTTTCCGGCCCGATGGGGCCGAGCGTGGTCATGCCCACGATGTTTGCCTTGGGAAGCGTTTCGCGCTGGATGCGCATGCGGTTCTCGATGCGGTCGCGATCGCAGGAGGGCTCGTAGACCTGCATGAGGCAGGTCTTGCATTCCTGGTAGTGCGATCCGGCGGCGATTATCTTGTTCGCCTCGATAGGAGGGAGATTATCGTCGAGAACGAAGGTTTCCTGATACATGCCCGGACCGCTTTCTCCCGGCTACCCGAATTATCGTGTTACCAGTTTATACAAGAGCAGGCAGAATGAAAACCAGCAGCGTGATCGGTTTGAAAGCCGAAGCCAGTTGGTAACGTGTCAGCGTTTGCGAGGGCGCCGTTCGAAGCCAGAATGAGCCAAAAGGGAGTACTCCCCAAACGGCCTCGGAAGGGGGGAAGAACCAATTGGGGATACTCCCCTTTTGGCTCAAGTGGGAGACGGGCGCGGGTAGTGGCGTGAACGGCTGCCCGCGTATCGCTACTCGAGCACCAGGATGCCGAAGGATTGCGGAACGTGGAAGTTCGGGGTGTCGCTGTCGATGTGGTTCCATGTGAGGTAGTGCTTGTTTGCGGTCAGGTTTCCGCACTTGTAGAAGTTGCCGCGCAGCTGCAAGCCCGGTCCGGGATTGAATGCGGGATAGAGCGTGCGGATGTAGTCGAACGGAACCCGGTAGGTGATTTCCCAGCCGCCTTCCATACGCGCTGACGCGGCGGCGAGAGTCTCGGCATCGGGGAGGAGCCGGATGCGGCTCTGTTTCTGCGCCCCGATTTCGTTGCAGAGCGCGCAGTTGGGATTGAACTCGAAATTCAAGTAGCGCGCATCGTCGGCGACGGGGGAGAGGAAAAACTCGAGGCAGCTGTCCTCGTAGCATTTTGCAAGGGGGTCATCGGGGGTGTAGGTTGCGCGGATGTCCTGCTCTTCGGCCCACATGCGCACGTAAACCGCCTGATCGTCGTGGCAGAGTTGCGCGTGAGCGGAGATGCCGAACGAGTCGGTCCATTCGGCGTCGGAAATGTCGAGTTGGTCGATGGATTTCCAATCCGGTTTTCCGGAGAT
>CADAKR010000223.1 GCA_902788545.1 uncultured Coriobacteriaceae bacterium | reverse complement strand
AGCTCCTTTGGCTTGGACCTCGCTGCGCCTGCCCGACTAGGCTGCGGCCACCGGTCTGCGCGCTCTGGCAAGTATCAGAAACGAATAGCCCCAGGAAAGTTAACAGCCGATTACATGACAATTAACGTGCGGTTTCGCAAGGGGCCATGTAACAAACCCGCAACGCAGCCCTCCGAGAATCGGGTCATCCCGACAAAGGAGGAAGGTGATTGCAATGTACGACACAGGTTCAACCGCATTCATGATCGTATGCACGATGCTCGTGCTGCTCATGACCCCGGGGCTCGCATTCTTCTATGGAGGCCTCTCACGGCGAAAGAACGTCGTGAACACGATGATCATGGTCATGAGCATCATTGGCATCGTCGGCGTGATGTGGGTCGTGTGCGGATGGTCGTTCGCCTACGGCGGCGACGGATCGCTGCCGTTCTTCGGCGGCATCGACCAACTGGGATGCTTCTCGGCAACGAGCGACATGCTGGCGCAGACGGCCAACGTGCCCGAAGACGCCGTCTACCCCGCTATCATAAACATCTGCTTCCAGATGGCGTTTTGCATGATCACGTGCGCGATCATCACCGGCGCCGTCGCCGGGCGCATGAAGTTCGGCGCCATCGCGTTGTTCATAGCGCTGTGGGTCCCGATCGTGTACGCGCCGCTCGCGCATATGGTCTGGGGCGGCGAAGGGTCGCTGATCGGCAGCATGATCGGCGCGCTCGACTTCGCAGGCGGCGACGTCGTGCACATCAGCTCGGGCGTGACCGGCTTGGTGCTGTGCCTGCTTCTCGGCGGCCGTCGCGGATTCGGCCTCGTCAGCTACCGAGCGCACAACGTGCCGTTCGTGGCATTGGGCGCAGCGCTTCTGTGGTTCGGCTGGTTCGGCTTCAATGCGGGATCGCAGTTCGCGGCTGACGGCGTGGCGGCGCTCGCGCTGCTGAACACCGTTGCGGCATCGGCGGCCGGCATGCTGTCCTGGATGCTCGTCGAGCGGCTGCGGGTCGGCAAGCCCACGCTCGTCGGCGCTTGCACGGGCCTTGTGGCCGGGCTGGTCGGCATCACGCCTGCTGCCGGCTTCGTGGAACCGTGGGCCGCGATAGTCATCGGGCTTGTCACGGCACCGTGCTGCTTCTTCGCGATATCCGTCGCCAAGCGCAAGATCGGCTATGACGACGCGCTCGACGCATTCGGCTGCCATTCGGTCGGCGGCGTGGTCGGCGGCATCCTGACCGGCGTGTTCTGCGTGCCCGACCTTTCGTGGACCGACTTCGGCGGTCTTGTCTACACAGCCGACCCCTCCCTGCTCGTCAGCCAGATCCTCGGCATCTTGGTGACGCTCGCATACGTCGTCGTCGGCGGGCTCGTCATCGGATTCATCGCCAAGGCGCTCTTCCACCGTTCGCTGCGCGTCAGCGAGGAAGACGAGGCGCGCGGCCTGGACGTCGCGGCACATGGCGAAAGCGCCTACCCCGCCTACCTGGGCCTGGATTAACGGAACATGTGAAAGCGGGAGAGGTTTGAACCTTGCCCGCTTGAAAGGAGCGAACGACATGAAAAGGATCATCGCAATCGTAAGGCCCGAGAAGCTCGAGCCGCTGAAAGACGCCCTGTTCGCAGCTGACGTCTCGGGCATGACCGTCGGTCAGGTCATGGGGTGCGGAAACCAACACGGCTGGTCTGAGTACTACCGTGGCACAGAAGTTTTGCTGAACATGATCCCCAAGGTCAAGTTCGAGCTCATCGTGCCAGACGAAGACGTGGACAAGCTGATCGACCTCATCTGCGATACCGCTGCGACCGGCGAGGTCGGTGATGGAAAGATCTTTATCAGCGCCGTCGAGGAAGTCGTGCGCATCCGCACCCGCGAACGCGGAGAGTCTGCAGTCTAGCGTAATCGAACCGAAACACCGGCAAGCTATGATGGGACCATCATGAGCATGCGTTTCGAGATCGCCCAAGCTGCAAGCGCCCTGTCGACATGGGCGTTGAGGGATGTGCTCGGCCGGCCGGCTGCCAACTTCCCGGGCAAGGCAGCGCTCTACATCGACCCCGACCTCATTGCGGAGCTGAAGCCGCGATTGAGCGAGGGGTCGATCATGGTCGTGGGCACCAACGGCAAGACCACGGTGACGAACCTGCTTGCCGACGCATTCGAGGCGGCGGGGAAATCGGTGGCCTGCAACCGAACGGGCGCGAACCTCGATTCGGGCCTCGCCACTTCCCTGCTCCATGTTGACCAGGCCGACTGGGGCGTCTTCGAAAGCGACGAGCTCTGGCTTGCGAAGACGCTTCCCCAGCTTCAATCCGACTTCGTCGTGTTGCTGAACCTGTTCCGCGACCAGCTCGACCGCATGGGCGAGATAGACCACATCCAAGCGGCGATCGCGCAGGCGCTGGCTGCTTCTCCCGCCACAACGCTTATCTACAACGCCGACGACCCCTTGTGTCAGGCGATTGCCGAGCAGGTTCCCAACGATTGCGTCCCCTTCGGATTCGATGAGGACCTGAAGCTGCCCCAGAACAGCGTTGCCGACGCCAGCATGTGCCAACGCTGCGACAACCTGCTCGATTACGAGTGGCGCCAATACGGGCAGCTGGGGTCGTTTCGCTGCACGAATTGCGGCTTTTCGCGCGTGGGGCCCCACTACGCGGGCTGCGACGTTTCGATGAGTGCGAAAGGCGCCACGTTCGCCGTGCGGCACGACGGCATGACGACGAGCGTGAACCTGCCGTTTTCGGGCACGTACATGCTTTACAACGTGCTGGCCGTGTACGCGGCAGCCGACTGTTGCGGCATTCCCCTCTCCCACGTGGACGGCGCCGTCGCGTCGTTCGCGCCTCAGAATGGACGCCTGCAGCGCTACGACTTTGCCGGGCATCGCGTTCTTCTGAACCTCGCGAAGAACCCGACGGGATTCAACCAGAACCTGCGGATCGTCATGGACGAGCCCGGCCCCAAAGCGGTTGCGTTCTTCATCAACGACCGTGAAGCCGACGGCCATGACGTCTCGTGGCTGTGGGACGTCGACTTCCAGGAGCTCGCTGCCGCAAACGACCTCGTGGCTTTTGCGGGCGGCATCCGCCGTCACGACATGCAAGTGCGCCTGAAGCACGCGGGAGTCGATGCCGGGCTC
>CADAKR010000222.1 GCA_902788545.1 uncultured Coriobacteriaceae bacterium | reverse complement strand
GGAAATCCTCTTTGCCGACACCGAGATCAAGGCGCGTGTTGCCGAAATCGGCGCAGCGCTGACCGACAAGTACTCGGAGGCAACCGCCAACGGCGAGGAAGTCGTCATGATCTCCGTCCTGCGCGGCGCCGCCATCTTCATGGCCGACCTGGCGCGCGCGACCGAAATCCCCATCGAGATGGACTACATGGCGCTGTCGTCGTACGGCGCCGGCACGAAGAGCTCGGGCCACGTGAAGATCTTGAAGGACCTCACGTCGTCCATCAAGGGCAAGCACGTCATCGTGGTGGAGGACATCCTCGATTCGGGCCTGACGCTGGAATTCCTGCTCGGCCACCTCGCGCAGCACGAGCCCGCTTCCATCGAGGTCATCACCTTGTTGCGCAAGAAGGCGAAAGCGCAAGCCAAGATCGATTGCGCGCACATCGGCTTCGAGTGCCCCGACGAGTTCATCGTCGGTTACGGCCTCGACTACGCCGAGCGCTACCGCAATTTGCCCTACATCGGCATCCTGAAGCCGGAAGTATACGAGTAAACCCGCAACCGAAACGACGCATAAGAGAGAAGCCGCATGCCACAGAACAACCCGCAATTCAAAGGGCCGGGAGACGGAAACCGCAACCTCATCATCTGGATAGCCATTTTCCTCATTGTCGCGCTCATCGTGGGACAGCAGTTCTTCTTGTCCCAGAAAGGCGGCGCCAACGACGAGGCCAACCGCGTGACCGACGCGCTCATCACGTCCGAGTTCCTGCAGGCTATCGAGCAGGACCGTGTGACCACGGTCGTGTACGACGCGCGCAA
Organism: uncultured Coriobacteriaceae bacterium; assembly: GCA_902788545.1. GTDB lineage: Bacteria > Actinomycetota > Coriobacteriia > Coriobacteriales > Eggerthellaceae > UBA9715. The sequence continues at coordinate 2,337 of CADAKR010000222.1, read as the reverse complement.
CTACACGGTCACCGGTGCGTATTACCCGGCTGCGACCGCCGGCAAGACCGGCGTCGACGCCTTCAACGACGCTTTCAACGCGCTGAACACGCGCGTTGCCATGCTGCAGCAGGAGGCCGACGGCTCGCTGACGGGCATCGGCACGAAGACGCTGCAGACCGAGACGCTCGGCGAGCTGCACAACTACACGTCGACGTACGTGGGGCAGGAGTCGCTCGCGCAGCTCGTCTCGCGCCACCCGCAAATCTCTTACCAGGTCGTGCTGCCCACGCAGTGGCTCGACATCCTGGGCACGATCCTTCCCATCCTGCTGTTCGGCGCGCTCATCTGGATCTTCTTCGTCCAGATGCAAAAGGCCAACAACCAGCAGATGGGCTTCGGCAAGACGAAGGCCAAGAAAGCGCACGAGGAGCGTCCCGACGTGAAGTTCGACGACGTCGCGGGCGTCGACGAGGCCGTCGAGGAGATGCAGGAGATCAAGGACTTCCTCTCGAACCCCGAGAAGTACCAATCGCTCGGCGCGAAGATCCCGCGCGGCTGCCTGCTCGTCGGCCCTCCGGGCACGGGCAAGACGCTGCTCGCGCGCGCCGTCGCCGGCGAGGCGGGCGTGCCGTTCTTCAGCATCTCGGGTTCTGACTTCGTCGAGATGTTCGTCGGCGTGGGCGCTAGCCGCGTGCGCGACTTGTTCCAGCAAGCCAAGGACGCTGCTCCTTCCATCATCTTCATCGACGAGATCGACGCGGTCGGCCGCCAGCGCGGTGCCGGCCTGGGCGGCGGTCATGACGAACACGAGCAGACGCTCAACCAGCTGCTCGTCGAGATGGACGGCTTCGACAAGAACGAATCGGTCGTGCTCATCGCGGCCACGAACCGCTCCGACATCCTTGACCCGGCGCTCCTGCGCCCGGGCCGTTTCGACCGCCAGATCGTCGTGGACGTACCCGACGTGAAGGGCCGCGAGAAGATCTTGCAGGTCCATGCCGAGGACAAGCCCATCGGCAGCGATGTCGACCTGGAAAAGATCGCCCAGCTCACGCCTGGTTTCACCGGCGCCGACCTCATGAACCTGATGAACGAGAGCGCGCTGCTCACCGCTCGTCGGAACAAGAAGGTCATCACGATGAAGGAAGTCACCGAGTCGATGGAGCGCGTCATCGCCGGGCCCGAGCGCAAGGGCCGCGTGATGACCGAGGACACGCGCAAGACCATCGCCTACCACGAAAGCGGCCATGCGTTGGTGGGGCACTTGCTCGAACACGCCGACCCGGTGCACAAGATCTCGATCATCTCGCGCGGACGGGCGCTTGGCTACACGATGTCGATTCCCGACGAGGACAAGGTGCTCAGCTCGCTTTCCGAGATGCGCGACCAGCTCGCCGTGCTCATGGGCGGCCGCGTCGCCGAGGAGATCTACCGCGGCGACATCACGACCGGCGCGAGCAACGACCTGGAGCGCGCCACGAAGATCGCCCGCTCCATCGTCACCCAGTACGGCATGAGCCCGCTGGGCCAGCAGGTGTTCGGCCAGCCCAACCACGAGGTGTTCCTGGGCCGCGATTACGGCAACACGCAGGATTACTCCGACGAGACGGCCAAGCGCATCGACGACGAGGTTGCGCGCATCATGAGCGAGGCCCACGACCGCGCCTACGAGATCCTGTCGAGCCATCCCGAGCAGATGCACTTGATGGCCAACGTGCTGCTCGAGCGCGAGACGGTCGACGGCGAGGCATGCCAGGCCCTGCTCGACAACAAGTGGGACGAGTACCTGGCGCACGAGGACGAGATCATCGCGCGCAAGGAGGCCGAGGAGGCCGCCGCCCGCGCACGCGATGCGCGTCTGGCCGACCCGAACTGGCGCGATAGGGAGCGCGTTGCGCCCGGTCCCTCCGGGAACTCGTGGACATGCGCCTACTGCAACGGCGTGAACGGCGATGGTCCCTATTGCGGCCATTGCGGCATGCCGCGTTCCGGCGGCCAGCCGATACAGCCGATTCAGCCTGCCCAGCCGGTCGAGCCCGCCCAACCCGCTCAGCCGGTCGAGGTGGTCGAGCCCGCCCAACCGATCTCGCCCATCCCGACGGCGTCTGAGCCTGTCGAAGCCGATCATCGATTCGACCCGGGTTACGTGGATCAAGCGCCTGCTCCCGATATGGGCGAGAGCGGCGAAAACGAGGAGAGGAGAACCGCTGATGACCTGGAAATGCTCCACATTTGAATTCGACGAGAGGATGCCGATCATCATGGGCATCCTCAATGTTACGCCCGATTCCTTCTCGGATGGCGGCACCCACAACGCACAGGAAGACGCCATCGCCCATGCGCACCGCATGCTCG
>CADAKR010000221.1 GCA_902788545.1 uncultured Coriobacteriaceae bacterium | reverse complement strand
CTCCGGGGCGGCGCGCCCGCGAACTCGCTTCGCTCAAACACGCGGGCGCACCCGGCCGCCCCTGCGCTCGTCGCAGCCCGCGAAGCCGCGGAGAGGGGGTGCCTGGCGCCTTTCCTGCCATTCCGGCAGCGCGGTTCAGGATGATGATTTTGACAGGATGGTGCGAAAAGCGCTGCCCTGGCGGTTTCGGGTCCTATAATCTCGGACATGGTACAAAGGCGGACACATACTTCCGATGACCGAGCGCGTCGCCCATCGGCGGCGCGCAGTCGTACTGCGCAGGCAACCGTGCGCGACACCGGCAGCATCCATGATGCCGGACGCTCGCGGCGCAACCGCGAAGTCGACGAGCCGGTCGACGACGGTCGCTGGACGCGTGACAAGCGCTACCGGTCCGTCAATCCCGTGCGCCAGCTCATCAACGATTGGTTCGACCGCCTCATGGGCGCCGTTTCCGAAGGCGATCTGGCCGGCCAGGAGGAAGAGCATGCCTCCGGCCGCACGAAGCGCGACTTCATGTGGAATTCCATCGGGCAGGGCGCTTGGGGCGTCGTGTTCCCGTTCCTCACCATCGTGGTGACGCAACTTGCGGGTGTCGAGCGCGCCGGCATGTTCTCGTTCGCGTTCGTGCTGGCCAACCTGCTCTACATCTTGGCGAATTACGGAGTTCGCACCTATCAGGTTTCCGACCAGGACGAATACCACTCGTTTGCCGACTACCAGGTGAACCGCATCGCAACCTGCCTCATCATGATGATCGTCGGGTTCCTCATAACCCGCATTGCCGGGTTCGACGCCGTCATGACGACCATGTGCATGGGAATATTCGCATACCGCGCCGTCGACGCTCTCGGCGAGGTGTACGAAGGCCGCTTGCAGCAGGTCGACAAGCTGTACCTCGGCGGCATCTCGCTGGCATTGCGCTCAGTGGCCGCCTTCATCGTTTTTGCGGTGTTTTTGCTCGTCACGGGCGATTTGGGAATGGCGTCCATTGCCATGGCGGTTGCAGCGCTGGCGACGTTCGCGTTTGTCACGTTCCCCCTCACGTTGTTCGAGACGCCGCGCTCGATGCCGCCGTCGCTGCGCAGCATCGGCATCCTGTTCCGCGAGTGCTTCCCGGTGTTTCTGGCTTTGTTCCTGTATGCGGTTATCGACAACATGCCGAAGTTCGTCATGCAGGGTGCGGGCCTTCCCTATGACAACCAGCTGTACTTCAACGCCTTGTACTTCCCGGCGCAGGCCATCCTCATCACCGTGCAGCTCATCTACCGCCCCTTGCTGGTGAAAATGGCCAACGCGTGGGCCGACGAATCGCGCCGTGCCCGGTTTGACATCCTCATCGTCGCCATGTGCGCGATCATCGTCGTCATCACGGTTGTCGGCATCCTCTTCATGGCTTGGATCGGCTTGCCCATCATGAGCTTCATGTACGGGTTTGATTTCGCGCCGTACGCCCAGCTGCAGTTCATCATGCTCGCTGCGGGCGGCGTGACGGCTGCCATCGACTTTTTGTACCAGGTCATCACCATCCTGCGCCGCCAGCAGGTCGTCATGGGGCTGTACCTGATCACGTTCGGGTTCTCTTTGCTCGTGCTCATCCTCATGACCACCATGATGGGCTTGCAAGGCGCGGTCGTGGGCTATCTCATCGTCATGTCCATCTTGCTCATCCTGCTCGTTCGCGAGTACGTGTTGCAGCGGGTGAAGATCGCGCGTCGCGGACGGGGGAGGCGCTAGATGGGTGATGTCTCTAAACTGAAGGTCGCCATCGGCCAGCCCGAGCTCGTGTGCGGAAGGCCCTCGGCCAACGACGAGGCGCGCGAGCGCATGGTCGGGCACGCGGTCGACGCGGGCGCCGATTTGCTCGTCATGCCGGGATCGCTTGAAGACCCCCATGACGTGCACCTGATCGTGCTCAACGATTCGCGCATCGACGTCGCAGGCAATGCGGTTCACCTCGAGGCTTGCGGCGAGACGTACCGCATCGGCCTCGATCCCGGCGACACTGCTTGCGATTTTTCGGTCCTCTGCGATGTCGCGCCTTGGACGCTAAGCGGTTTCGATGCCGTGAAAGCCGTGCCTGGCGTGCCTACGGTCGTCCTTCGGCCTGTCGGCATGCGCAATGCGGACAAGGATGTGCTCGCCTACGACGGCGGGACGTGCGCTTACGACGGCGAGGGCACGCTCGTCGCCTCTTTGCGCGATGATTTCGAGGAAGACATTGCGCTTGTCCAGTTTTCCGAGGCGGGACGTTTGCAGGCGCCTTGCAAAGACAAGCTGCTTGCTGCGCTCGTTAAGACGTTGCGCCGTTTCGACGGGCAGGTGCTTCCGTGGGGCCCGAAATGGGTTATCGGATTGTCAGGAGGCCTTGACAGCAGCGTCGTGGCCGTGTTGCTGACGCTTGCGTTTGGCGCTGATCGCGTCATCGGCTACAACCTTGCGACGAAATTCAACTCTGATGCGACCAAGGCAAACGCCGCGAGCCTTGCTGATGCGCTCGGGATTCAGCTGCGCAACGGCTCGATCGAGTCGGTCGTGGACGCAACGGGCGATGCGGTGGCGCAGTACGGGTATCCGGAAGGCGCCATGGAGGGCCTCGTGTTGGAAAACGTGCAGGCACGCGTGCGGGGGCACCTGCTTTCCACGTTCGCGGCCATCGAGCAGGGCGTGGTTGCGAACAACGGCAATCGCGTGGAAGCCGCGCTCGGCTACGCGACGTTGTACGGAGACGCCATCGGGGCGCTCGCGCCTATCGGCGACTTGACGAAAGTGCGCCTGTTCGAATTGGCTCATACCATCAACGGCGATCGCGAAAGCGCCATCATTCCCGAAAACCTGCTGCCTCGCGTGACCGACGAGGGCTGCGATTGGGACATGCCGCCATCGGCGGAGCTTGCGACAGGCCAGGTCGATCCGATGAAGTGGTTCTACCACGATTGGCTCATCGACCAGCTGCTCGACGGTTCGGGGATCGATGCTGCGGCATGCGATGTCATGGAACGCTATCTTGCTGACCGACTCGCCGGCACCGAGGTGGGGAAGTGGGTGCGATTCTACGGCCTCGACGATCCCGCTATGTTCGCCGATGACCTCGACTGGATCTTGCGCTCGATGCGCGCGGCGGCGTTCAAGCGCATTCAAGCCCCTCCCGCCATTCGCATTGC
>CADAKR010000220.1 GCA_902788545.1 uncultured Coriobacteriaceae bacterium | reverse complement strand
GGCGGTAACTCGCCTGATGATCCAGCTGTAAGCACTACGCGCGTTTCGGGTATGTCAAGCAAATACAAGCTCAGCAACGGCAACTACATGGGGTCCGCCACGTACATGGTCACAAAGAAAGGCTTCTACAACAACATGCAATGGCACCTGCAGGACGACCACACCTATTTTGGCGACTACAGCCGCGGATACTTCTTGGAGATTGACGGAACGCGCGATAACGAACCGTTCTATAGCACCAGTCTGGACGGCTTGTGTTCGGGCACCGAACTGGATTTCAGCGCGTATGTTGCCAACATCACGTATGCAGGGCAAATACCTTACCTGATGGATCATTATGGCTACGCCTATCCGCGTTTGCGGTTCGTAATCACCGATCCGACTACAGGACAACAGGTTGCCTCATACTCCACCGGCGATATCCTGCCCGACTATACCAAGGTCTGGGATGTCAATCTTTCCGAGTCTGCCGATTGGCAGCGCGTAAGCATGCGCTTCAAGGTGCCTGACAATGTAAACTCTGTCACTCTATCCATCTTCAACGACGTGACAAGCGATGGTACGGGTAACGACTTTGCGTTGGATGATATCGAGGTGCGACTTTGCATCCCGCCCATCGGGATAACAGGTGAAGACAGTGTCTGCATGTTCCGTAGCACCACACTTCGTGCCCAGTCTGAATACCAGCAAACTGCAACACAAATCGAATACTGCTGGTGGCACTCGACCGACAGCAGCCAATGGTCTGTTATCAGTACAGGAACTTCACCCTCGCTCACTCTGCCCAAAGTACACGCAGCGGACTCAGGATGGTATAAGGTTGCCATGGCACCGACAGGCAATATTGAGAGCACCAATTGCCGAACTGAAAGTGAGCCGGTTAGATTACACGTCACGCCCGTCACCGCATGCGCACCAACCATTGCTATTGAGGGGGCTAACAGCGTTTGTCCGTCCTTGCCAACAGAACTTCGGGCTGTATCTGCCTACCCTGCTATCACCGGCGAACCGATGGAATGTGAGTGGTGGCACTCGACCGACAGCATGCATTGGACGAAGATCGCTGATGCAACGGCAGCCTCACTCAGCCTCGACTTTGTGCAAGCGGCTGATTCCGGGTGGTACAAAGTTGCGATGGCGACCGAAGGAAACATCAACAATCCGGACTATCGCATCGAGAGCGAGCCGTATCGTCTGTTTGTTCGCTCGTTCAAGCAGTGTGCACCACCCGTAATAATCCGTTCGCCGCACAACGTGTGCGCAGAGCGGCACTACCGGTTCAGTGTGCTGTTTGACAACAACGGTATGATTACCGAGCCTATAGTGTACCAGTGGTTCTACACAAGCGAATTTGACCCCGACCTGCCGCCCGAGATGCGCGTGAAGTTCTCGTCGATCATCGTGAGCGAATCCGAGCGACTGACCCGCCTGGTGAACGACCTGCTCACCTTGCAGCGCATCGAGCATGACGATGCGCAGGCGCAAAAGCTCGCACGCGTCGATTTGCGCAAGGTGGCGCAGAACGTGGTCGACACGCTTCACCCCATCTTGGAAGAGCGCGGCGCCAACGTGGCCATCGTCGGCGAAGCGCCCGACGTGTTGGGCAACGCCGACCGCCTGAAGGAGATGCTGACCAACCTCGTCGAGAACGCCAGCCGTTTCATCGAGCCGGGCGGGCACATCACCATCGACTTGTGCGGCCTGCACGACAATGCGGTCATCCAGGTGAAGGACGACGGTGCGGGCTTCGGCGACATCGACCCCAACCTCTTGTTCAGCCGCTTCTACCGTGCCGACACCTCCCGCGCACGCAACACCGGCGGCACCGGCTTGGGCTTGTCAATCGTGAAATCGATCGTCGAGGCGCACGACGGCACCATCGAAGCCGTGAACTTGCCCGAGGGCGGCGCCAACTTCATCGTCGCCATCCCAGCCATCGATTAAACGGCGCTTTACCACCTGCAAGCCCTCAGCCCTCCCTTGCGTGGGCGCTGCCCGTGCTTCGGCAAGGTCCCCTGCTTTCATGCGCAAGGGCTCGAACTAGCGCGATGGAACAGCGTGGATGACGGCGCGGGCCACGGCGGTGGCAGCGGCGATCTTGATGACGTCGACGATGACGAAAGGAGCGACGCAGACGAGGAAAGACTCGAACGGACCCACCCCGGCCACGAACATGTACTGGAACCAGCCGCACACGTAGGCAACGGCCGTGAAGACAATGCCGCACAGCATGCCGACGGCAAAGTTGTCGATGCCGCGGCGACGGAACAGCGCCAGCACGGCAACGGCAAGCGACACGCCGATGAGGTAGCCCCACAAAAAACCGCCGGTCGGGCCCATGAGCACCCCGATGCCGCCGCGCATGCCCGAAAACACCGGCACGCCGATAGCGCCGAGCGCCAAGTAGCCCGCAATGGCGCCGATGGCCTGCTTGGGCGCAAGCACCAGGATGGCGAACGTGACAGCGAACATCTGCAACGTGAACGGAACGGGACCGATGGGCACCGTGATCCAAGCCGACACGGTGATGATGGCGATGGAAAACGCCGTGAACGCGACGGAACGGCTTCGCGAATCGGTTGCCGCCAGAGGCTTGATGCGAGTGCTTGCCTTTTCCATATCCTACCCCGTTCCCTGAAAAACAACCTAGACAGGATACCCTTCTTCAAGCCACAATCGCGAGAAGTCCATAAAACCTTGGCGTAGTTGCAGATTCTCGGCAAGAGCCTTCGCTTGTCCACTATGTCGTCGCTCGAATGATGGCGGGAATAACTCCCAAGCAGATTGCGAACAGCACGAACACCACGACGACTGCCGCTATGTAGTCGCGGGCGCGGAGATTCTCCAAGATGGGAAAACGTTGCTTCAAATACGTTTTGTCCCAAATGGCAAAACCGATAATGCACAACAACGCAGGTAAGACGAACCCGTATGTAAGCGCAATGTACCACGTGGGATAGCCCGCGCTTGATTCGGGTGGGTGCGGGATGTGCCACAACGAATTCATTGTCAAGATGACGACGCAGAAACCTGTAATGACGTTTCGGACGCTTGTCGGCGGACGGACCTTCCTTTGCTCCTGGGCAGGGACCTGCGGTGCTGGCGTCCCAATCGAGGGCGCGATGGACGGCGCCGGCTCATCGGGTCGAGCATCATGCGCCTGGACACTTTCC
>CADAKR010000219.1 GCA_902788545.1 uncultured Coriobacteriaceae bacterium | reverse complement strand
TGATGAACCGCCTTCCCTTTGGCGCGTCGGCGAGAAGCCCGCATGCATGCCCGCCCTTTCCCCTTGCGCACCAAGATAGCATTAATTGCAGAGGTGTTCGATTGTCGTTTCGCGCATGCTGATGGGCAACACCTTGTTGCGTGACTCGCACGGCACCGGCACGTATACTCGGCATGTCGATTTGAACGGAGGTTGTCGCAATGGCCATCAAAGATGTTCTGCCCGAAATTCGCAAGGAAAAGGGAATCACCCAGGAGGAGCTTGCCGCCAAGGTGTTCGTGACGCGCCAAGCCGTGAGTCGATGGGAGACGGGGGAGACAACCCCGAGCATCGACATGGCGAAGCTGCTGGCATCGGTGCTCGACGTGCCTGTCACGCGTCTGCTCGACTTGCCGCAAGAACCCGCATGCCAGTGCTGCGGAACGCCGTTTTCGGTGCCCAACATGCCGAAAGGCGCAGATGCGGACGGCACCGAGAACCCGAACTACTGCAAGTGGTGCTATGACGGCGGCGAGTTCGCAAGTGCGACGATGGACGACGTCATCGAGAAGTCGGCGCCCTACCTGATGCAGGCGACGGGCGTGAGCTTGGACGAGGCGGTGTCGTTCATGGGCGCGCTGCTGCCCACGTTGGCCCGTTGGAAAAAGGGCTAAGCGGGCTCTGGAAAAGGTGCGTGGAAGGTTATGGCTGACGGGCAAGCGTATGGTGCTTGCCCGTTTTTATAGCGTTTACGCGGGTCGGATCGCTGTTATCTCGAAGGCGAAGCGGGGGTAGTCGTCTTCTTCGACGTAGATGGTGCCGCGGTGGTCGAAGCCGAGTTTGGCCAGCAGGCGTTGCATGACGACGTTGTCTCCGTGCGTGTCGATGCGCATGTGCCCGCATTGACGAAACGCCCACTCCAGGCAGGTTCTTCCAACGCCTTTCACCGAGCCGTCGCTCGCGATGCGGTGGACGACGCCGTAGGGGCTCTCGTCGGCCCAAGACCCGTCTTCGATGTGGGCGTACGTCGGCTCGATGTCCTTTCCGAAATCGAAGTAGAACACGCCGACGATGCGTCCGTCGAATTCGCAGACGTAGCTTTTGCCCTGTGCGATGTCGTTGCGAACGAGCGGCTCNNGTGGGACCCCATTGATGGGGGTTGCCGTGATCCGCCATGAACGCGCGGGCGATGGCGTACACCTCCATGATGCGACCGAGATCAGGCTCGGCCGCCTTCCGTATGCGCATCCGCAGCGAAAGCAGGAGTCTTTTCGCTGCCTTCAGGTAGAGCTCCTCTGCGTGCGCCATGGCGTAATCGGGCAAATGGCCCTCGCTTGCGTCGATCACCTGGCACAAGCCCAGCTCCTGCACCTCGTCAGCTTCAAGGGCGACGGTGCCGCAGATGGCTGCAACGGGCACGCCGGCTTGCTTCGCACGCGAGGCCACGCCGCTCACGGCTTTGCCGTGCAGGGATTGATGGTCGAGCCTTCCTTCACCCGTCACAACGAGGTCTGCTCCTGCGAGGGCGGCGTCGAAGCTCGTCAAATCCAGCAGCTCGTCGATGCCGGGTCGTATGCGCGCGCCGAGAAACACCGAAAGAGCCATGCCCAGGCCACCAGCCGCGCCGTAGCCCGGGGTGTTGAAACCGGCGTCGGGATGGTTGGCGCGGACGACGTCGGCGAAATGCCGCATGCCCGATTCAAGGGTTTCGAGCATCGCGCCGTCCGCGCCTTTCTGGCGGCCGAACACGTGCGTGGCGCCATGGGGCCCCAGAAGCGGGTTGTCCACGTCGCTCAAGATCGTGATCGTCGCGTTTCGCACCCGCGGATGCAGGCCGCTCTCGTCTATGCGCGCAACGGCTGCCAAATCGCCACCGCATCCGGGCAGCTCAGTGCCCGCATCGTCGAGCAGCCGAATGCCGAGCGCGCGCAGACAGCCCATTCCACCGTCGTTCGTGCACGATCCGCCCAGCCCGATGACGATGTTTGCGCATCCTCGGTCGAGAGCGAAGCCGATGCATTCCCCCACACCGAAGCTCGAGGTGGAAAGCGGGTTGCGCTCATCGCTTTCCAAAAGCGTCAGGCCGCAGGTCGTGGCGGCTTCGATATAGGCGACGCCGTCGTGGACGAGGATCGCGCCCTTGCAGGGGCGCATCAGGCCGTCGTGTGCGGGAAAGGTGATTCGCTCGCAGGCCAGCGTGCAGGCGATGGCGTCGAGTGTGCCCTCGCCGCCATCGGCAATGGGATACGGGATGCACGTGGCGCCGGGAAGCGCCTCTTGCGCGGCCTGGTCCAGCAGCTCGGCGATCTTCGCGCTCGAAAGCGTTCCCTTGAACGAGTCTGAGGCGAACACGAGCCTCATTTCGCGAGGTCGATTGTCATCAGCCATTCGGTCTCGTCATCTCCGTCGCCGACTATCTTGAAGCCCAGGCGCTCGTACAGGCGCAAGGCGGGGTTTTCCTTCTGCACGGAAAGCGATGCGCGGGCATAGCCGGCGCGGCGAAGCTCGCCGAGCATCTGTCGCATCATCGCGCCGCCGATTCCCTGGCCTCGATATTCTTCGTACAGCGAAATGGAAAACGATGGCGTCGCGTCGTCGACATGGCCGTATTCGTCGGTCGTGCGCACCCAGCAAGCACCGACCACGCGCCCGTCGGCCTCTGCCACGAGGCACCGGTCATCGGGGCGATCGCCGAAGCCCTCGAAGGCGGCGCGGCACTTGGGGTCGTCGTAGATGATTGCGCGCGGAACCTCGCCCTTAAAACCTTCCGGCACGTAAATCGCCTCGTAGAGGAAGTCCTCGAGCAGGTGCTGCTCGCTTCTTTCCATATGTCGAATCGTGTAATCCATGGCGATTTAGCGACCGGCGAGGACAGGCCACATGCTCATGGTTTCGAAACGGGATGCCATGAACGTGTCGTTGCAGTAGGCGGCGAAAAACTTCTGCGCGATGCCCGTCGGTGCGTTACCCGACATGCGGAAGAACCAGCAATCGAGCGCTGTGAGCGTGCAGGCGGCATCAGCGATGATGAATGCGAAAGCGATTGCGGTCAGCAGCGTGCGCATGGTTTCGGGGATGCGCTCGACCAAAGCGACGGCACGTGGAAGCCCCCAGATTGTCCACGCTGCTCCGATCGCACCCCAAACCGCCATCATGCCGATGCAGGTGTATCCGTGGAAGTTGAAGGGCTGGCTTGCATAGCTCCAGGCGACGATGCCGTAGCGGTATTCGAGGAACCATCCGCAGATGTATTCGAATACGCCGCCCACCAGGGCGGATGCGAGGAAGATCGTCGGCACCGACTTGGATCGGAGCGGGTTTACGAGTACCGTGAAGAGCACTGCGCCTGTGCCGTATATCGGCGAAAACGGGCCCACGACGAATCCCGCCCTCGACTCCCAGCGTCCGTCGATGACGAAACTAGCCAGCGTCTCGCCGACGAGCCCGATGAAGCTCATGAGGAGGAACAGCCAGACAAGGTGGAAGAAACGGGCTTCCACCGGTTGGCGCTCGCTTTGGGGAGCGGTTGCACGTCGTATGGCTTTCGCGGTCTGCATGGCTGGATTATAACGCTGACTTGGCCTTGCATCACCAAGTTGACCTGCAAGTTTTCTCCGTAGTGATGCTAGCGCTTCGTCTTCTTCGGTTTCGGAAGCTGAGAAATCATGGCCTCGATCGTTTCGACGATGAGAGCCGGGTCCTCGCTGTCGACGAGCAACATGGCCTTCGCGCCCTCGTAGGGGATCTGCTCCTGCGGGAAGGCGCCACGTGCGGCGGGAACGTCTTTTAGCAGGAAGCGGTCGTCGTAGATGCCGCCGAACAGGACGCCGTCGCTGTAAAGCAGGTATTCGCCCATCATCTTCTTATAGGTGATCTCGGGCGCGTCTTGTAGCAGGTCGAGGACGTATTCCAGGTAATCTTCGCTGCTTGCCATAGTCGGCTCCTCGCGTTCGTCGATGGGTGCTGTGGTCATTGTATCCTCTATTTCGGACCAGGCAACGACGGTCTTCGCATGCTTAATTGCGTTGGTTCTGGTAAAACATGACCATAACGCACAAAAATGGTCAACCGTGTAGTCATAGTCGTCGAAGACGAAGCGCCGAACGCGTATGCTATGCGATGGAACATGAAGGCGGCATCGATGGAAAGCCCGACGTAAGGGGGAGATGGTGGAAGGCTTGAAAGGCCCAGACGCGCTGGAGGCTTTGGCGCGGCGGTTTCCGCAGCTTTACGTGGCTCCGGCCGAGGGGGCGCAAGATGCTCATCGGCTTGCGGCTGGGCGGGGAATCGCCCCTGAAGGGGCGACGCTCTC
>CADAKR010000218.1 GCA_902788545.1 uncultured Coriobacteriaceae bacterium | reverse complement strand
TGCCGACGGCGTGGTCATGGGTTGCTTCTTCGGGTTGGCCCGCCAACGCGAACTGGCCGGCAACAAGGCCGGGGCGCGCACGTACTACTGGCTCGCGTTCCTGCTGCCCGTCCTCGAGCACGGCTTCTACGATTGGGGTCTTTCGTCCGAAAACGACCTTTTGGTGCTGTTGGCCCTGGTCGTGGAAATCGCCTTCGTCATCTATGCGATCGTGCTGGTGAATCGCGTGTCGAAAACCGACGCGGCTTTCGCCACGTCGTCGGGCGCGCAGCCTGCGGCATCCGCGGCGCCCACAGCTCCTGTGGCACCGGTAGCTCCTGCAACGCCCGCGCAGCCTGCGGCACCTGTTGCTCCTGCAACGCCCGCGCAGCCTGCGGCACCGGTAGCGCCCACGGCTTCCGCGTCGCCCGCCCGTTGGACGTGTGCCCGCTGCGGCCACGCCAACGCCGGCAACTTCTGCGGCGAATGCGGCGCACCTCGTCCCTCATGACGCATAAAACCGGACGCTTTGCTCGAAGCCGAATGTCCGGCTCGAAACAAAGCGTCCGGTTCTGAGGTGAGCGCTCGGTTTTAGAGGTAGTTCATGGCGTTCACGGCTACACCGTCGACTTCCACTTGGAAGTGAAGGTGCGCGCCGAAGGAGTTGCCGGTGTTGCCGACCAGGCCGATGTTCTGGCCGCGCTCGACGTACTGACCCGGTGACACGAACACCGCCGACGAGTGCATGTACTTCGTCACGATGCCGTTTCCGTGCGCGATGACGACCCAGTTGCCCGCGCCACCGTTGTACCCGCCGTCGTAGGTGGCGTACATGACGGTGCCGCTATCGGCTGCGTAATACGGAGTGCCTTCGCTTGCGGCGAAGTCGGTGCCCTGGTGGAACGCGCCATCGAAACTGCGCCACCCGAAATCGCTCGACACGTACGCGCCGGGGCAGGGGTGCGTGAAGTAGCCGCTGCCGGAAATCACGCTTGCGCCCGCCTCGCCGCTGGCGATCTGGGCCTCGCGCTGTTCGGCTGCAGCAGCAGCTTGGCGTGCGGCTTCGGCAGCCAGCTCTTCCTGATAGGCAAGTTGCGCAGCTTCTGCATCGAGCTTCGCGGCTTCGGCGGCAAGCGCTGCTGGAGTTTCTTCGATCTGGGCGCGCTTCTTGTCGGCCGAGACCATCTCCTGCTCGGCGCGGGTGCCCTGTTTCTCGTAGGTCTCCTTAGCCAGCTTCAGCTTCTCGCGCGACTTCTTCGACTCCTTGATCAGCGTGGCGCCGCGATTGGAAATCGTCGTGCATATGTCCCACGAGGTCATGAACTCCTCGAACGAGGTCGATTGCAGGATGACATCGAGAAACGAGCCGGATCCGCCCTGCTTGTACATGCTGACGGCGAACCCCGACAGCTCGTCTTGCATCTTGTCGATGCGCGCGGATTCCTCCTCGATTTGCTGAGCGGCCTCGTCACGCAGCTGCACGGCCTCCTCGTAGGCGGTCTGCGCGGTGTTGTACTCGGCCATCGCGTCGTTCAGGCTCGTTTGCAGCGAGTCGATCTGCGCGTAGACGGCATCTGCTTCGGCCTGCTTCTCGGCGGCCGTGACGGCGTGCGCGCGTCCTACGCAGATGGCGCAGGCAAGCAGTGCGGCCAAGCAGACCGCGGTTGCAGTTATGCAGGTGGGAAGCGCCTTTGAACGCAAGGCTGGCGTCATAGAAATCCTCGTTTAAGCGTCGTTTGGATGCCAGGCACCGCTTGTTTCCGACAACAATCCTATCAGTAAAGGCGTCGTATTCACAAGAATCAGGCGAACCGCACAAACATTCTAGGATTAAGTGGGTTTTCGGGGACAGGAGAGAAAAACCCATGACACCGGAAGGCGCGAACCAAAAGGACCAAAAGGGGGAGTATCCCCTTTTGGTCCAAACGCCCTCCGTGCTCCCGTCCCGGAAAACCCATGTTTCACAGGCGGTTTGAAGAATCGCTTTTGCGGGGTCAATGCAGGGAAAACGGAGGATTGATGAAGACACGCCCGGGGGCGTGTAAGCTGTTGACACGGTTTGGCGGGTAGCGTATTATTCTCCTGCTCATATCCGCGATTGCGCATATTGAGCAGGCAGCTTGACAAGTTCACATGATTCAGAGCGAGCCAGAAATGGGCGTGTGCCCGAGTGGTTAAAGGGGACGGGCTGTAAACCCGTTGGCTATGCCTACCTAGGTTCGAATCCTAGCGCGCCCACCATTTCTCGCCCGTGTAGCTCAGTCGGTAGAGCACTTCGTTGGTAACGAAGAGGTCACCGGTTCAAGTCCGGTCGCGGGCTCCACGTGAAATCTACCCCCATGACGGGGTATTTTTTTGGTAACGGCGGTGTAGCTCAGTTGGTTAGAGCACACGGTTCATACCCGTGGCGTCACTGGTTCGAATCCAGTCACCGCTACCAGTTAATTCCAGGCATCCGGGCGGATGCCGTTTTGTATAGGTTCCAATTCGCATATGCGAAAACCTGATAAGAGAGGATGATTTTCCATGGCAAAGGAAAAGTTTGACCGCTCCAAGCCGCATGTAAACATCGGCACCATCGGCCACGTCGACCATGGCAAGACCACGCTGACTGCGGCCATCTCCAAGGTTCTCTCCGAGAACGACGGCTCTCACGGCACCGCAACCGCCGACTTCACGGCCTTCGAAGACATCGACAAGGCTCCCGAGGAGCGCGAGCGCGGCATCACGATCTCCATCGCTCACATCGAGTACGAGACCGACAAGCGTCACTACGCTCACGTTGACTGCCCCGGCCATGCTGACTACGTCAAGAACATGATCACGGGTGCTGCTCAGATGGACGGTGCTATCCTCGTCATCGCCGCTACCGACGGCCCGATGGCTCAGACTCGCGAGCACATCCTGCTCGCCCGTCAGGTTGGCGTTCCCTACATCGTTGTTTTCCTGAACAAGTGCGACATGGTTGACGACGAGGAGCTCATCGAGCTCGTCGAGATGGAAGTCCGCGAGCTGCTCGACAACTACGAGTTCCCGGGCGACGACACGCCTGTCATCCGCGGCTCCGCTCTGAAGGCCCTCGAGGGCGACAAGGAATGGGAAGCCCCCATCTGGGAGCTCCTCGACGCCGTCGACGAGTACATCCCCACGCCGGCCCGCGACACCGAGAAGCCGTTCCTGATGGCCGTTGAGGACACCATGACCATCACCGGCCGC
>CADAKR010000217.1 GCA_902788545.1 uncultured Coriobacteriaceae bacterium | reverse complement strand
CAAGGTGTTCAGCGACGAGGAGCTGGCCGATGCGCCGTTCGAGCGCCGCATCGCCCATGAGCGCATCTCCCTCATGTCTCCCGACGCCAACTTCACCGTCGACTTCACGAGCGATGAAATGGGCAAAGAGGACCAAGCATCGTATTCGGTGCTGCGCGGGCCGTTCGATCAGTGGCTCGCCGGAAAGGCCGAAGAGGCGGGTGCCGAGATAATCTACGGCATTCCCGTCGAGGCCCTTATCAAAGACGAGAACGGCAAGGTCTGCGGCATCCGCGCCGGCGAAGACGAGATCACGGCTCAGGTCGTCATCCTGGCCGACGGCGTGAACTCGCTGCTTGCGAAGGAGGCCGTGGGTTACGAGAAGCCGCCTGCGAGCCAGGTTGCCGTCGGCGTGAAGGAGGTCTTCCAGCTCGACGAGAAGACCATCGACGACCGCCTGCTGTGCAACCCGGGCGAAGGCGCGGCTTGGCTGTTCGCCGGCGACGCCACGCACGGCGTTTTCGGCGGCGGTTTCATGTACACGAACAAGGACACCATCAGCCTGGGTGTGGTCGCGGGCATCGAGGCGTGCGCAAACGCGGAAAACGCCACGCCGGTCTACCAGATGCTCGAGGACCTGAAGAAGCACCCGGCCGTCGCACCGCTCATCCGCGACGCGAAGGTCATCGAGCATTCGGGCCACGTGGTTCCCGAGGGCGGCTTCAACATCATGCCCAAGCTCGTGGCCGACGGCGTCATGCTGGCAGGCGACACCGCCATGATGTGCATCAACTTGGGCTACATGGTCCGCGGTATGGATTACGCCATCGCCGCCGGCCAGATGGCCGGTCAGTGCGCGGCGCATGCCATCGACCTCGGCATGACCGACGCGGGCGTGCTGCAGGCCTATGTCGACGTGCTGGAGCAGTCGTTCGTCATGAAGGACCTGCGCCAGTACAAGAACGAGCCTGCGTTCCTCGAGAGCTTCGACCGCATGTTCACGACGTACCCCGAAACGGTCAGGGACGTCATGAACCAGATGTTCGTTGTCGACGGGTCGCCGACCTCGCCGCTGAAGAAGACAGTCATGGGCGCTATGAAGAAGCTCACCATCTTGGGCGCCATGCGCGATCTGAGGGGAGCGATGAAGGCGCTATGAGTAAGATCAACATCACCGTCAATGTAGACGAGTACCTGGCTGTCAACAAATACGAGGTTGACGAGGGCAACGCCCACATCGAGCTGGCTGGCGACATGCAAGAAGTTGACGACGCCGAGTTCGACAAGCTCATAAAGGTTTGTCCGGCCGCGCTGTACAAGCGCGACGAGGACGGCGTGAAGTCGTTCGATTACGCCGGCTGCCTGGAATGCGGAACCTGCCGCATTATCTGCGGCGACACCATCCTGGAAAAGTGGACGTTCCCCGGCCCCACCATGGGCGTGGAATACCGCTGCGGTTAACTGCTCGGCTCACGAGAGGAGACAACAATGGCAAAGTTCATCACTGCGAAGGAAGCTGCCCAGCTCATCCCCGATGGCGCAACGGTCGCTGTTGCCGGCATGGGCCTTTCCGGCTGGGCCGAGGAAGTCGGCCGCGCCATCCGCGACGAGTTCAAGGAGACGGGCCATCCGTGCAACCTGAACCTGAAGCAGGGTTGCGCGATGGGCGACTGGAAGTATCGCGGCGTCACGGTGCTCGGCGAAGCGGGTCCCGGCCTGGTCACGCAGTGGTCGGCCGCCCATATCGGCTCGGCGTTCACGCTGAACGCCCTCGTCCAGGAAGGCAAGATCAAGTGCCACTGCCTGCCGCAGGGCGTCATCATCAACCTGTGGCGTGAAATCGCAGCCGGCCGTCCGGGCATGCTCACCAAGATCGGCATGGGCACGTTCGTCGACCCGCGCGTCGAAGGCGGCCGCATGAGCCCCGAGACCGACACCGATGCCTGCGAGCTCGTCGAGTTCCAGGGCGACGAGTACCTGTTCTACAAGAGCTTCCCGCTCGACGTTGCCTTGCTGCGCGGCACGATCGCCGACGAGAACGGCAACATCTCGTTCGCTCACGAGAGCATCATCAACGAGGGCCTGGCCGTGGCGTCGGCTGCCAAGAACAGCGGCGGCATCGTTATCGTGCAGGTCGAGTACCTCGCGCAGAAGAACACGCTTAACCCCAAGGATGTCGCCATCCCCGGCATCATGGTCGACTACGTCGTGCAGGCCACCGAGCAGGATTGCTGCTGGCAGACCGAGGGCGTCTACTTCGAGCCGGCGTTCTCCGGCCAGATTCGCAAGCCGCTCGCGCAGCTTCCCGTGCTCGACCTGTCGCCGCGCAAGGTCATCTGCCGCCGCTGCGCCATGGAGCTGAAGAAGGGCGCCATCGCCAACCTGGGCGTCGGCATCCCGGCTGACGTCGCGTCGATCGTCGCCGAAGAGGGCTACTCCGACGAGATCACCATTACCGCCGAGGCGGGCGGCATCGGCGGCGTGCCGGCGGCCCTGCCCAACTTCGGCAGCAACTACAACGCCGAGGCCATCATCTCGCACAACTCGATGTTCGACTTCATCGACGGTGGCGGCCTCGACATCACGGTGCTCGGCCTGGCCGAAGCCGACAAGGACGGCAACCTGAACGTCTCGAAGTTCGGCAACCGCCTGTCCGGCCCCGGCGGCCTCATCGACATCACGCAGAGCGCCACGAAGGTCATCTTCGCCGGCACGTTCATGGCGAAGGGCGACATCCGCGTCGAGGACGGCAAGCTCGTCATCGCCGAGGAGGGCAAGGCGCAGAAGTTCGTCGACACCGTTCAGCAAATCACGTTCGCGGGCCAATACGCGCGTCCCGACCAGACCATCCTGTACGTGACCGAGCGCTGCGTCCTGCAGCTCATCGACGGTGTCATGACCATCGTCGAGATCGCTCCGGGCGTCGACCTGGAAAAGGACATCTTCCCGCACATGGGCTTCAAGCCGGCCGTTTCCCCCAACCTGAAGGAAATGGACCCCGCCCTCTTCCGCGAGGAGTGGGGTGGCCTCGGCGAGGCCCTGGAGGCATAAAGCAGATACGCCATACCACGCGAAGGCCGGCGCCAGCCATACGGCGCCGGCCTTCTCTAAAGGACCAAAAGGGGACACTCCCCTTTTGGTCCTTTTGGTTACCTCGGATGCAGGAGCCAAAAGGGGAGTATCCCCAATTGGCTCTCCTTTTGGCTCAAGCGGGCTCTGCTTTCCTGTTTTCGAAAC
>CADAKR010000216.1 GCA_902788545.1 uncultured Coriobacteriaceae bacterium | reverse complement strand
GGCGCATCGGCCAGCTCCTCGTCGCTGAACACCTTGCGCAGCGAGTGCACGTACAGGCGACCGCCCGTCATGTTCTTGGCGCCGGCGTAGTTGCCGCGCTCGACGACGAGCACCGACTTTTCCGCCTTCGCGAGCTCGTAGGCGGCGACCGACCCTGCCAGGCCGGCGCCGACTACAATCGCGTCGAAATCGTAATCCATTAGACCCTCTCTCTTCCGCGCAGCCCTACAGCGCCGCGGTCAGGGCAGGCAGGACCTTCTTCAGGTCGCCGACCAGGCCGTAATCGCACTGCTTGAAGATGGGGGCGTTCTCGTCCTTGTTGATGGCAAACACCGTGCCCGCGCGGTTCGCGCCGACCATGTGCTGGATCTGGCCGGAGATGCCGGCGGCGATGTAGACCTTCGGCGAGAGGATGAGGCCGGACACGCCGATGTAGGTCTCGGCGGGCATCCAGTCGACGCCTTCCGCCAGCGGACGCGAGCAGCCCAGGCCGGCACCGATCTTGTCGGCAAGGTCGCGGGCGAGCTGCAGGTCTTCCTTCTCGGCGAAACCGCGGCCGGCAGCCACGACGGCGTCGGAAGCGGTCAGGTCGATGCCGCTCTTGGGAACAGGCTCGGAGGAAACCTCGCGCACGGCGTTTTCGGGAGCGACCCAGGCCAACTCCTCGGCAGCGCCGTTGGAGCCCGTGGCCTGCTCGTTCACGAACACGTTGGGAGACACGGTGTAGAATGCGGTGCCCGTGGCCTTGCGCTGCGCATGGCCCACGCCGCCGAAGTACATGCTCGTGGCAACGTCGCCCTCGATGGACAGCGCATCGGCGATGACCGAGGCGCCTGCGGCGGCGGCCAGCTTGCCGGCAACGCTCTTCATGCGCTTCGTCGGCTCGATGATGACGGCGTCGAACCCGGCGATGACCGGCTCGAGCGTCTTGGCGGCGTCGTCGAGGATGGCGCCAGCCGGCACGTCGACATGGTAAGCGGCATCGGCGATGCCCTCGGGAACGGCGTTCACGCCCACGACGGCAACGGCGACTTCGTCGGCCATGATGCGGGCACCGGCGCACAGCTGCTTCGCTGCTTCGGAATGCTCTGCGATGACAAATGCTTTCATGGTATTCGCTCCTCCCTCTACAGCGCGGCCTTGATGGCGGCTGCGAACGCCTCGATGGCGCCGTCTTCTGCTGCGTCCTTCACGTCGAGCTTGCGGTCGACCTGCTCGGGCGCCTTCACGGAAATGGTCTCGGTGACGTTGGCGTACGCGTTGGCGGCGCCGGAAACTTCCATGGGCTTCTTGCCGGCCTTCAGGATGTCGCCCATGCCCGGGATGCGCGGCAGCGCGATGTCGGGCGTGACGGCGACGAGGCACGGCAGCGGAAGCTCGACCGTCTCGATGACGTCTTCCAGCTTGCGGCGGGCCGTGATGGCGCCGGCGCCAGCCTCGAGCGAGATGACGCTGTTGACGCTGGGGATGCCCAGCTTGTAGGCGAGCTGAACGTCGACCTGCTGCGCGAAGATGTCGGCCGAGCCGTCGCCGCAGATGATGACGTCGTAGTCACCCACGGTGCCGATGAGGTCGGCCAGAGCCGCAGCGGTCGCATGCGAGTCGAGATCGGCGGCTGCGTCGTCGGCGACCATGAACAGCTTGTCGGCGCCACGAGCCATGACGTTCTTCTTCAGCTTGGAGTCGTCGATGCGCGAGCCACCCACGGTGACCGCGAAGACCTGCGAGCCCTCGTTGGCGGCAGCCAGCTGAGCTGCAGCCTCGATGGCGTTCAGGTCGTACTCGGATACTTTCTGCGGAGCTTTGGACGCGTCGAGGCTGCCGTCAGCTGCAACCTGGATGTCCTGGTCGTCGGGAACGACCTTGAATGCGACGATGATGTTCATGTGTTCTCCTTCCTGTTCGAACCTCCCCACGTCCGCGCACTAAAGGAGGGAAGGCACGCGGACGCGGGAGGCGGGGATTGGCGCTACTGACGTGCGTACTTCTTCGCGAGCTGACGACCCGCGATGTAAACCATGATTTCGGACGTGCCGCCGGCGATGTCGTTGCCGCGGGTGTCGAGCCACAGGCGGCCGACGCGCGTCTCGGTGGTGAAGCCGAGGCCGCCGAAGATCTGCACCGCCTCGGAGGCGACCCAGTTCAGCTTCTGGCCGCAATAGCGCTTGAGCAGCGCGGAGTCAATGCGGACGGACTGGCCGTTGTCGATCTTCCACAGCGTCTTGTACAGCATGTTGCGGGCGTTCTGCAGGACGGTTTCCATGTCGGTCAGCTTCTCCTGGATCAGCTGGTAGTTGGAAATCGGCTTGCCGAACGTGATGCGCTCGGACACGTACGCGGCCGCGTCGTCCATGGCGGCCTGCGCAAGGCCGAGGTCCTGGGCGCAGATGAAGCAGCGCTCGAGCTCGAAGTTCTTCATGAGGTTCATGAAGCCCTGGCCCTGCTCGCCGACGCGCATGTCCTCGGTCAGCACGACGTCGTCGAAGTACATCTCGCAGAACGGCATGATCTGCTGGCCGATCTTATGCAGCGGAGCGGTGGAAACGCCCTTGAGCTCCTTGGGCACGAGCCACATGGTCATGTTGCGGTTCTCGCGCGCCGGATCCTCGTCCTTGGCGATGACGAGAGCGTACGGGAAGACCTCGCCCATCGTGACCCACGTCTTCTGGCCGTTTAGGATGTAGGTGCCGTCAGCCTGCTTCTTGGTGACGCAGGTCATGGCCGAGTTGTCGGAGCCGGCGGCCGGCTCGGAGAACGCCAGCGAGAACATGGGCTGGCCGGTCTTGTTGTATTCGTCGAAGGCCAGCTTGATCTGGTCTTCGCTGCCGAACTCGAACATGTCGCGCATGGAAAGCGTGTAGTTGAGGAACGGCGTGGTGGAACCGGTGGAATGGGCGATCTCCTCGACGATCAGGCCGAGCGTGACGTTGTCGCACGGAACTCCGCCGTACTCCTCGGGCAGGCCCATAAAGCCGAGGCCCGTCTCCAAATAAGCCTGAAGCACGTCGTCGGGCGTGCGGCCGGCGGCGTACATTTCCGCGATCTTCTCTTCGGTGTAGTAACGGCTCGCAAATTCGCGAACGCTTTCAAGGATGAGCTCTTGCTCGTCGGTGAGGCCGAAATCCATGACTGCTCCTAACTCGTGGTTTGCATGTGAGTGTAGTGTAAATGAACTGGATTGCCCAATTCAACACGTTTTGTTATTAATTCTGATTGCTTTTCGTTATTAAT
>CADAKR010000215.1 GCA_902788545.1 uncultured Coriobacteriaceae bacterium | reverse complement strand
TTGTTCGGTTTCCTCGGTGCGCTTCTGGCTTGCGCTCTGGCGTTCGGCGGCTTCATGGCGTGGAACGGCTTCAACAAGCAGAGCCAGTCTGCGGCGTCGCTCGTCGGCACGGCTGACCAATCGGTCATAAACGCCGTTGACGAGGGCCAGACGCTTGCCGAGGCAGTGGCCGCCAAGGCGCTTCCGTCGGTGGTGGCCATCTACAATTACCAGAACGTGCAGTCCGGCTACGGCTACGGCTATGGCGGTGGCAGCACTGCTTCGACCGAACCGCAGCTCGCGGGGATGGGGTCGGGCGTCGTCATCTCGAATGAAGGCTACATCATCTCGAACTACCATGTGGTGCAAGACGCCGCCAAGCTCACGGTATCCGTCAACGGCGTCGAGCGCGATGCCGAATACGTCGGCGGCGACAGCAGCTCCGACATCGCCGTGCTGAAGGTTGCCGATACCGAGGGCCTCGTGGCGGCTGATATCGGCACGTCGAGCGACCTCAAGATCGGCGAGTGGGTCATGACGGTCGGCGCGCCGCTTGGGCTCGAGCAATCAGTTGCGACGGGCGTCGTTTCGGCTACGAACCGCTCTACGATCATGAGCAGCGGCTCGTCTGACGCGTACAGCTACTACTACGGCACCGCCACGCCCGAATACTCGTACTATCCGAACATGATCCAGACCGACGCGGTCATCAACCCGGGCAATTCGGGCGGCGCGCTTGTCGACGCCGACGGCAAGCTCATCGGCATCAACACGATGATCTCGTCGTATTCGGGTGATTACGCCGGCGTTGGCTTCGCCATCCCCATCGATTACGCTATCGGCATCGCAAAAGACATCATGGACGGCAAGCAGCCCACGCACGCAATGCTGGGAGTGTCGATCTCGCAGGTGAACAGCCAGATAGCGCAGCGCTACAATCTCTCGGCCACGTCTGGTGCTTACGTATCGAATATTACGCCCGGCACGGGTGCCGCCGATTCCGACTTGGAGGTCGGCGATATCATCACGGCCATCGACGGCAAGACCGTCAAGTCGACAACCGACGTAACCCTCGATGTGCGCGCGCATGCAGTGGGCGACACGGTTACCGTCACGGTGAATCGAAATGGCGAGACACTCGACATCCCCGTCGTCCTCAGCTCCGACGAGAACCTCGTCAAGAACGATGCCGAACAGCAGCAAGCGGTTCCCGAGGGCAACGATAACGGCGGCAATGGCGGGTCCAACAACATAAGCGACGAGGAGCTTGAATACCTGTTGCGCATGCTCGGCATGTAGCGGGTTTGCCACAAAGGCTTTGGGAGGGCGGTCGCAGGGCCGCCCTCATTTTTCCGGCGTGACGAAGTTATGATCAGGTTCAAGATTCGGACGCTCGGCTCAGAGCAAGCTGTCCAATTCCCAGCGCCGAGCATCTTGAATGTCTCGTAGAATTGGGCGGCTTGCTCTGAGTCGAGCGTCCGTCTCCTCCCCAACCCTTCTGATGCATTGCTGGGCGCTTCTGCGACTCGGCTTCGCCAAGCGGTTGCGCCCCCAATGCAAGCGCAAATCGGTTAATATGGAACGCGGAAAAAAACCATGTCTTGAGGGAGGAGCCGTACATGGCTGGTGACTACAAGTACAAGCGCGTTCTTCTGAAGCTTTCGGGCGAGGCGCTTGCGGGCGATCTTGGTTACGGCATCGACCCGAAAGTCGTCGATGACCTCGCCGAGCAGATTGTCGAAATCGTGCGTGACGGCGTGCAGGTGGCCATCGTGGTCGGCGGCGGCAACATTTTCCGCGGCTTGGCGGGCTCTGCCGAGGGCATGGACCGCGCGCAGGCCGACTACATCGGCATGCTCGCCACCGTCATGAACTCGCTGGCGCTGCAAGACGCGTTCGAGCACCACGGCATCGCGAGCCGCGTCCAGTCGGCCATCAACATGCTCCAGGTATCCGAGCCCTACATCCGCCGCCGCGCCGAGCGACATCTCGAAAAGGGCCGCGTGGTCATCTTGGCAGCCGGCACCGGCAACCCGTATTTCACGACCGACACCACTGCGGCGCTTCGCGCATGCGAGCTGAACGTCGACTGCCTCATGAAGGCGACGAAGGTCGACGGCGTGTACGATTCCGACCCGAAGAAGAACCCCGATGCCAAGAAGTTCGACAACATCACGTATCTCGAGGTGTTGAACAGGGGCCTCAACGTCATGGACGCCACGGCAACGTCGCTGTGCATGGACAACGACATGCCCATGATCGTGTTCGACCTCACGGTAAACGGAAACATCGCCCGCGCACTCAAGGGCGAGAACGTCGGTACGACGGTTCACTAGGAGTAGGAGACAGGAATGGACTACGACGAGATTCTCATGACCGCCGAAGAGCGTATGGAAAACGCACTCGAGGCCCTTGGAAACGCGTTTGCGAGCGTTCGCACGGGCCGCGCCAACGCACGCGTGCTCGACCGCATCAAGGTCGACTACTACGGCGCCATGACGCCCATCAACCAGCTTGCCGGCGTGAAGACGCCCGACGCGCGCCTCTTGGTCATCGAGCCGTGGGATAAAAGCGCGCTGAAGTCGATCGAGAAGGCCATCATGGAAAGCGACCTCGGCGTGACGCCGAGCAACGACGGCGCCGTTATCCGCTTGCCGGTCCCCGAGCTTACCGAAGAGCGTCGCCGCGAGCTCGCCAAGCAGTGCAAGGGCTATGCGGAAGACGCCCGCGTGTCGATCCGCAATGCGCGTCGCGATGCGAACACGGCCCTCGGCAAGGCCGAGAAGGCCGGTGACATCACGGAAGACGACCTGCGCGGAGGCGAGGCTGACGTCCAGAAGCTCACCGACAAGTACATCGCCAAAGTCGACGATGCCTTCAAGGCCAAAGAAGCCGAGCTCATGGAAGTCTAGCGGGTCACGATGTTCGCCAAGCCGATTGACGAGATATACCCGAACCCTCCGGCAGGGCTCGATCCGCATGCGCTCGACGAGCAGCGTATCCCCAAACACGTTGCCGTCATCATGGACGGCAACGGACGGTGGGCGAAAAAGCGCGCCCTCAACCGCCTGCGCGGTCACAAAGCCGGCATCGAGGCCGTGCGTGAGACGATCCGCGCCGCAAGCGATTCGGGCGTGCGCTACCTCACCATCTACTCGTTTTCGACGGAGAACTGGAAGCGTCCCGAAGAAGAGGTCGAGGGGCTTATGGAGCTGTTCGCCAAGACCATGCTCGCCGAAGTTGACGGCCTTCATGAAGAGC
>CADAKR010000214.1 GCA_902788545.1 uncultured Coriobacteriaceae bacterium | reverse complement strand
GACGGCTTGCGGCAGCGTGATGTAGCGCATGACCTGCCCGGGCGTCATGCCGAGCGACAGCGCGCTTTCGGTTTGGATGGGATCGACCGCTTCCAAGCCGGAGCGGAACGTCTCGGCCATGTAGGCGCCGCCGAGCAATGCCAAACCCAACATGCCGCATGCCTCGGCTGTGAGGGGCACGCCGATGCGCGGCAAGGCGAAGTACATGAAGAACAGCTGGATGAGCAGCGGCGTGTTGCGGAACAGCTCGATGTAGACGCGCGCGATCTGGTAGAGCACCGGAATCTTGAAATGCGTGATGATGGCCACGACCAGGCCGATGGCAAGCGAGCCCAAAATGCCTATCCAGCCGATGCGCAAGGTGAGCCACATGGCTTGCTCGAACAACGGCAGGTAATCCGCCATCGCGGCGAAATCCATGTACCCCTCCTTTCCGGCTGTTTGACCCTATACGTCAGCTAATCGCAAATCAGAAAGTATATACGAACTGCGAAAGAACAGCCCGATGACCACGAGAATCCCCTGTTTGCCCATCGAGGTGACCGGCATTTGCTAGCGGCTTTCTTTCCACGCGACGATGATGGCGCTGCCGACTTTGGAGTCGACGTCCGCATCGGAGATGCGGCGGAAGTGGCCAAGGCGGTCTTTGCGAGCCGCCTTCTCGTGCAGGACCTCGCGCGTGTAGATGGTCTTGGGCTCGAGCGTGGCGCCGGCGAAGCCCGTCTCTTCCAGCAGGCGCAGATACTCATCGGCGGCAAGCATGCCGTTCGTCGTGCCGGCGATAGCGCAAAGGTCCTCACGGGCGGAAGCGGGCACGGGCCCGAACTCCACGATGTCGCTCACGACGAAGCGGCCCGACGCCTTGAGCACGCGCAGCGCCTCGCGGAACACGGCGGGGCGATCGTCGCTGAAATTGATGACGCAATTGGACACGACCACGTCGACCGACTCGTCGGGCAACGGGATGTCCTCGATGAGCCCTTCGAGGTAGACGATGTTGTCGGCACCGGCCGCCTTTGCGTTCTCTTGGGCGAGCACAAGCATATCGGCCGTCATATCCAAGCCGTACACTTTCCCCGCCTCGCCGACGAGACGCGAGGCGATGATGGCGTCCACTCCGCCTCCGCAGCCCAAATCAAGCACCGTCTCGCCAGGCTGCAGCTCTGCCTTGCTCACTGGATCGCCGCACCCGCGACTTGCGACGAGCGCCTTTTCCGGGATGCCATCAACCAGGCGCTCCTCGTAGATGTTCAACGCCTCGCTGCGCTCGTCGATCGCGCAAGCAGACCGCGCCTCGCGGACGATGTAAAACCCGGTCGCAAGGTCTTTCTCCGCCTCTTGCACCATACGCGCGACTTCGGCGTAATGACGTTCGATGTCTTCTTTGGCCATACTCATCCGCCCCTCAAGAGAGCACCGCGCCATGCCGCAGGGAAGCATCCGCCCCTTGTGCAGCTCGGCTCGTTTGATATGCGAAGCGCGCGACCCGCATCACCCTATGCCTCGTACGTTTCCCGGCAAAGCGAAACGGCGGCCAAGGCGGCGTCGATATCATCGCGGGTCGTGTGAACGCCGATGCTGATACGGCACGTGCCGAGCAGGCCAAGCGAGGCATGAAGAGGCAGCGCGCAATGACCGCCCGCCCGTATGGCGACGTCGAGCTTTCCAAGGAAACCGGCAACGCCCGCAGGCGCCACGCTGCGCACCGTGAACGACACGAGCCCCATCTGCCCGTCGGCCTGGGAATGATCGCCGATGACGTTCACGCCGTCGATACGGGAAAGCCCTTGCACGGCATAGCGCGTGAGGACCGCGCTGTGGCGGGCGATGTCGTCCATGCCCAGCGCCTGCAGATAGCCGATTGCAGCAGCCCAGCCGACCGCCTGCGACACAGGCGGCGTGCCGAGCTCGTACTGCAGGGCTTTCGGACGCAGGTAATACGACTGCTCGCCAACATGGGAAACGCTTCCGCCGCCACCCGTCACCGGGTCCATCTCGTCAAACGCCTCGGGCGCGATCCACAACGCACCCAACCCCATCGGCCCATACGCCTTGTGCGCCGAGCAAGCCACCCAATCTACCCCGAGGTCTTTCACGTCGATGGGCAGATGCGCGAACGACTGCGCCGCGTCGACGAGCACGCGCGCACCGACCGCATGCGCTGCAGCGGCCATCTCCTTTACGGGAGCCGCGATTCCGAACACGTTGCCAACGTGCGCCAGGCACACGAGCTTCGGATGTTCTTCCAGCAGTTTCGCATAGGCGACCTGGTCGATGCGCCCGTCTTCGTCGTAGGGCACGTACGCGATGCGGGCGTTCTTGCGTTGCGCGAGCATGAGAAACGAGAGGAAATTGGAGTGGTGATCGGCCAGGTAACACACGATGAGATCGCCTTCGCCGATATTGCACTCGCCCCACGCCAACGCGACCAGGCTTATGGCCCCCGTCGTGTTGGTCGTGTACACGGTCTGCCGCCTATCGGCGCCGATGAAATCCTCGAGCGTCTTGCGGGCATCGTTGAAGGTGAACGTCGACTGCGCTGACAGCTCGTAGGCGCCGCGGTAGACGTTCGCGTTCTCGTGGGCGTCGTAATCGCGCTGAGCCTGAAGCGCCACATCGACCCGCTGGGTTGTCGCCGCCGAGTCGAGGTAAACCAGCTTTCCGCCATGTGCGCGATCGTTGAGCAGCGGGAAATCGCGCTTGGCCCTGCGAGCGAATTCATCTGCCCACGCCAGCTCGGCCGCTTCGTCATCGGGCGTGCCATCCGCCGCAGCCAACACCTCCTCGGCCGCTTTGACCAGCCTTGCGTCGGACGCGTTCAACGGCGCAGACTTCACCGGGCCCATGAGCGATAGCGGCTGGTTCGGCGAATGCAGCTCCTCGTTCGGATGCTGCCGGGCGTACTTCGCCAGCTGAACCGCCTGCAGCGCCGTCATGGTGCACTCATCGGTAAACGATGCCACCGCTTTCGAGGGAAGCTTGGGCGCGGCAAGCGACTCTTCTCCGAACACGTGGTCGCGCATGGCGATGCGGGCAACCTTGCGCCTTCCCGCCTCGGTGACGAAGCCGCAACCTTGCTGCACAAGTCGGTCGAGGAAGGCGCGGCTGATCCAGCACGGCGTGCGGCGCAGCCATTGAATCCACGACACGACGACCTCCGACTCGGGATGGTCCTTCGCATCGCCGCACAGCTCGTACAGGTGATCAGCGGAGATGCGGCCTTGCGCGGCATCCATGACGACGGCG
>CADAKR010000213.1 GCA_902788545.1 uncultured Coriobacteriaceae bacterium | reverse complement strand
GGTCCAGCCAGCCGCGCATGCAGAAGGCCTTGGGGCCCTGCGTGGTTTGGAAGTTCTTGGCCATGTCGGGATACATGTAGCCCTTGCGGTAGAACATCGTGTGCTTCTCGATGTCGCAGTTGGTGGCGAGACCCGCCAGCACGATGTTTTCGATGGCCGCCTTGTTCGGCACGGGCAGCGCGCCTGGCATGCCCAGGCACACCGGGCACGTGTGGGTGTTCGGCTCGGCGCCGAATTCCAGCTTGCAGCCGCAGAACATCTTCGTTTCCAGCTTGGTCAGCTCGCAGTGGACCTCCAGGCCGATGACGGCCTCCCAGTCTTGCAGCACTTCTTCCATCGTTTTCATAGGCTTCTCTTCCTTGTGAATGCGGCAGCGGGCTTACACCCCGGCGCCGCATTTAGCGAGTCATCCTGCGAACGCCGGCGCAACCGGCGCTTTCCCGTACACTTGCTCGAGCGCGGCGGCGGCGCGGAACATGTTCTCGTCGCGGAATTGCGGCGATTGCAGCTGCACGCCCACCGGCAGCCCGGTGTCGGCGCCCAGGCCGCACGGCATCGACATGCCGCCGTTGCCCGCGATGTTCAGCGAGATGGTGAACATGTCGGACAGGTACATGCTGGTCGGATCGCTGATCTCGCCGAACTTGAACGCCGTGCGGGGGCTGGCGGGCATCATGATGACGTCGCATTTCTCGTAGGCGCGCGTGTAGTCGGCCGTGATCAGCGTGCGCACCTGCTGCGCCGGATAGTAGTACTTGTCGTACACGCCGGCCGAGAGCAGGTAGCTGCCCAGCATGATGCGGCGGCGCGCCTCGGGGCCGAAGCCCTTCGCGCGGCTGGCCTCGTACTGGCCGCCCAGGTCCTTGTGGCCGGGATCGCAGTAGCCGTAGCGCACCGAGTCGAAACGCGACAGGTTTGAAAAGGCCTCGCACGGACCCAGCACGTAATAGGCGCTCATGGCGGCTTGCGCGTTGGGAAGCTCGACTTCCACGAGCTCGGCGCCTGCCGCGCGCAGGTGCTCGGCGGCTTCCTCGACCTTGGCCTTCACCTCGGCGGTGAGACCTTCGGCTTCCATGAACGCCGGCACGATGCCGATGCGCATGCCCGCAGCGCCTTCGGCCAGGTTTGCCGTGAAGTCGGTGTCGACCGGCTGGCTCGTGCAATCGAGCGGGTCGTGGCCGGAAATGGCGTTCAGCGTCATGGCCGCGTCTTCGACCGAGCGGGCGAAGGGACCCACCTGGTCAAGCGAGCTGCCGAACGCGACGACGCCGTAGCGGCTGACCACGCCGTACGTCGGCTTGACGGCCACCGTCCCCGTGAACGAACCCGGCTGGCGGATGGAGCCGCCCGTGTCGGAGCCCAGCGTGACCGTGGCCAGCCCCGCTGCGACCGCCGCCGCCGAGCCGCCCGAGCTGCCGCCCGGCACACGCTCGAGATCCCACGGGTTGCGCGTGGGCCCGAACGCGCTGGTCTCGGTCGACGAGCCGAACGCGAACTCGTCCATGTTCAGCTTGCCCAGCGGGATGGCGCCCGCCTCCAGCGTGTTGCGCACGCACGTGGCGGTGTAAGGCGACACGTAGTTTTCCAACATCCGCGAGGAGCACGTGGTGTGCGTGCCCTCCAGGTTCATGTTGTCCTTGTACGCCACGGGCACGCCGGCCATCGGCCCGATGATGGAAAGGTCGACGCCCGATTCCACCAGCATGTCGATCTTCTCGGCGGCCTCAAAGGCGGCCTCTTCGGTCGTTTCGAGGAACGCGTGCACGTCCTTGTCGTACTTGGCGATGCGCTCGAAGGCCGCTTTCGTCAGCTCTTCAGCGCTGAAGGCCCGCTTGGATTTCGCGGATGCCCATTTCGAACAGCTCGGCCATCAGCGATCGCCTCCTTCGCCCAGAATCGAGGGGATGAGGAAGCAGTCATCCTGGCGCGCCGGCGCGTTGGCCAGCGCCTCTTCCTGCGTGAAGCCGGCGACTTCCGTGTCTTCGCGCATGACGTTGGACAGGCTGCCGATGGGGTGGAACGTGGGCTCGACGCCTTCCAAGTCGTATTCGGTGATGGGCTTCAAGCTTTCGATGATGTCGTTTAGGTCGACCGTCATCTGCTTGACTTCGTCTTCGTCGAGGTGGATGCGCGTGTATTCCGCAATGTCGCGCACATCCCGCTCGGTCACATGCTGTGCCATATGCTGCCTTTCTTCGTAGACTGGCATATTCTACCGCAGATAGCAGACGATACGGGGTCGTTCACTAAGGGGATATTTCGCCACGTTTCGATGGGAATCCGTACATCAAGGCCGAATTCTAGCAATCCCGGAAGTTCGTGTTGGAAATCGGGCTTGATGTACGAGTTCAGGAGCAGTTTTGCAAGAAATGCTCGTACATGTACGGCGTTTTCCAACAGAAGTCGTTCATTAAGGCGATATTCCAACACGAAATTTTGGATTGCTGGAAATCGGGCTTGATGTACGACTGCCTGGCGAAAAACCGCTTCCATGTACGGATGCGATGCTGCAGTACGACCGAGAACGTGCGAAACCCCTGGGCGAAGCGATGGTGCGAAGCGAAACGCCCAACGAGAAATGGCCTTCATTCCGTTTTGCTTGCCAAATCGGACGCTTTGCTCGAAGTCGGATGTCCGGATCGAAGCGGAACGTCCAGCTCGGGCTCGGCTCCGCGCCACAGCCTCCGCGCCGCAGCCTGCTAGAACTCGCGGAACTCCTGGACGAAGTGCTTGATGATGGCGGCGCTGGTGGGAGTGCACAGCTCGCCTTCCAGCTTTTCGGCGCACGTGGGAATGCCCGTGGCCAGGATGGCCGCCGTGGCCGGTGCGGGAATGTCCATCAGGCCGTGCGCGCATTCGATCTGGCCGCTGCCCGTTTGCACGGGGCTGGCCAAGATGTAGTCGGGATGAAGGCACGAGATGGCCAGGCAGATGAGCAGCGTGTTGAAGATGGCCTCGCCGTTGCCGACCTCGTGGAAGTGCGTCTCGTCGACCGTGCAGCCGTGAACTTGCGCTTCGGCCTGCGCGAGGATCTCGTAAACCGCAAGCAAGTCTTCCTTCACGCCCTGGCCCGTGCGCAATCCCTCGATGGTGCTGCGCACCTCGACGATGCCGTGATGATGCCCCTTCGGCACGCCCGCCTTGGCGGCCTCCATGGAAACAGCCGCCCACGACGCGTCGTCTAGCTTGGCCTTCACCTGGTTCAGTATGTCCGCGCGCCGCGCGCCCTTCGTGAAATCGAAATACAGCTGCATGTTCGTTCCTTCCCGTTGTCCTGTCGGACGCTCTGCTCGAAGCCGGACGTCCGGCTCGAAGCAAAGCGTCCGTGTTTGACTGTCTTAGGGTGTCGTGTGGTTGATGAGGCTGGCTTGGTAGCCGGCGCCGAAGCCGTTGTCGATGTTGACGACCGACACGCCCGAAGCACACGAGTTCAGCATGGCCAGCAACGCAGCCACGCCGCCAAGCGATGCGCCATAGCCCACGCTCGTCGGCAC
The DNA here is from genome assembly GCA_902788545.1 of uncultured Coriobacteriaceae bacterium. Lineage (GTDB taxonomy): Bacteria > Actinomycetota > Coriobacteriia > Coriobacteriales > Eggerthellaceae > UBA9715. The sequence goes on along the minus strand of CADAKR010000213.1, from coordinate 1,578 downwards.
GGCAATGACCGGGCACGATACCAGGCCACCCACCACCGAGGGCAGCGCGCCCTCCATGCCGGCAACCGCCACGACCACACGCGCCTGCGCTAACTCGTCGGCGTGTGCCAGCAGGCGATGCAATCCCGCCACGCCCACGTCGTACAGGCGCACGACCTCGTTGCCCATCATCTCGGCCGTGACCGCCGCCTCCTCGGCAACGTAGATATCGCTCGTACCCCCGCACGCCACGACCACCGGCCCCATGCCGTCGGGTTCGGGCGCCTCGCCCACCGTGGCCAGCTGCGGCAGATCGTAGTACGTGAACACGGGAAGCGCGGGAACATCGCCCGACTCGTCGTCGGCGAATGCCAAGCCTTCGGCCAGCAACCGCTCCACTTCCTCGGCGGCCTTTGCCGACAGGCGCGTGACCAGCACGCGCTCCTGCCCCGCATCGAGCATGCTGGCGATGATGGCCGCGATCTGGTCGGGCGTCTTCCCCGCGCCGTACACGACCTCGGAAACGCCCTGCCGGATGCCCCGATGATGGTCGACCTTCGCGAACCCCAAATCGGAAAACGGCGCCGTGCGCAACCGCAACGCAGCCTCGTCGGGCGCAACTTCGCCCGCGGCCACCGCGGCCAGAAGCTCGTTCAATTCCCGCTGCTCCATACGACGCAACCTCGCTTCCAATTGGACGTTTGGCTTCGAGCCGGACGTCCGGCTCGAAGCCAAACGTCCAATCCTGAAACAACAGCGGGACGCCGAAGCGCCCCGCTTGACATGCTATAAAACCGCGGCTGTGCGCTAGTCGATGTCGAACTCGAAGCCGGTGGCGGCGTCGCCGAAACCGGAGAGGTCCTTGTCGATGTAGCCGCTGGCGGCAGGCGCGACGGCGGCGGCAGGCGCAGCAGCCGGCTCGGCCATCGGCGCAACGTTGGCGGCAGGCGCGTAGCTGGCGGCATTCACGTCGTTGCGGGCCTGGGCGCTGGCAGCGGCGCGGCGGGCATCGCCATCGATCTCGGCGAGCTTCTTCTGCGCGTCGGCCATGAAGTTGGCCAGCATCTCGCGATACTCGGAACGCACGTCGGAACGGTCGGTTTCGAGCGCGCGGATGGACTCGGCGATGCGCAGGCGGTCGGCTTCGGCTTTGCCGATGATGCGGTCGGCCTCTTCGTCGGCGTCCTTGATGATGTTCGACGCCTCGGTGCGGGCGTTGGCCAGCACCTCGTCGGCGGAACGCTGCGCCACGATGAGCGCCTGCGAAATGGCGCTGTCGTTGGCGGACTTGTCAGCCAGCTTCGCCTCGAGATCGGCGACCTGAGCGCGAAGGTCGGCAACCTCGGCGGAATCGACCGGAGCGGCCTCTTCGAAATCTGCTTCGGTTTCTTCCTGGGCAACCTCGGCGCCTTCGCCAGCAGCCAGCTTGTCTTCCAGCTCGGCGATGTAGCGGTTCATGATGTCGATCTCGTCAGCGACATGCTCGAGGAACACATCGACCTCGTCGACGTCGTAACCCTTGCGGTCGATGGAGAAGCTCACGTTCTGAATGTCTGCAGCGGTGATCGCCATGGTTAATCCCCTTCGTGTTCGGTGCAC
>CADAKR010000212.1:3270-5038 GCA_902788545.1 uncultured Coriobacteriaceae bacterium | reverse complement strand
GGAAGCTCTCGCATCCATCCCGCCGTGCCCGGCGTTGCCAAGATGCTGCGCCAGCAGATCACCGGCGGCGCCAACGGCATGATCCCGGCGTTTATGCAGCCGCATGGCCTGGCTGCTGACAGCGTATGGGCGTGGACCGACACGAAGACTATCGTCAACATTGCGCACAACCAGGCTGAAACGGCTATCCCGTGGTTCGAATCGGTGGCGCTTGCCCGCGAGGCCGGCGCGAAGTTCATCGACATCGACCCGCGCTTCAGCCCGACGGCGAGTAAGGCGGACCAATGGATTTCGCTCACGCCCGGCCAGGACCCCGCATTGTTCCTCGGCGTTTTGCACGCCATCGTCGAAAACGAGTGGTATGACGCCGAGTTCATGGCCGCCAATACGTCGATGCCGTTCCTCGTCGACGCAGCCTCGGGCGCGCTGCTCGGCGACATGGAGCAGTGGATGCATCCGATGGCGCAGAAGGAGGTGCCGGCGCGCGTCCCGATGGTGTGGGATACGGCGGCGAATGCAGCTGTCGTGTACAGCGCTGCCGCAGCGCCTGCGCTCGAAGGCGAGTTCACTGTCGATGGCAAGAAGGTGGTCACCCAGTTCACGCTGCTCAAGCAGCAGATTGCCGATTACACGCCCGCATGGGCATCCGCTAAGGCCGATGTCGACGAGCAGATCATCGTCGATCTGGCCGACCGCTACGCCAACGCGGGTCCAGCTGTCATCAACTGGGGCATGGGAGGTCCCGACAAGTTCACGAACGGCGACATCCTCGGCCATACGCTGGCCATCATGGCTGCCATCACGGGTAATTACGGTAAACGCGGTGCAGGTATCGGCGCCTATCCGGGCGGCGGCGGCATGAACAGCGGTATCGCCGCGACGTTCGCCCCGTGGCCGACGGCCGAGGGTTTCAAGCCAGCGCCTCATCCGGTGCCGTTCTTCGACATGCCCACGAAGGAAAACAACGTCCATGCCGTCATGTTTTTCGGGGACGTGCCCTTCCTGCAGCGCGGCAATGCCAACGAGACGGCCGAATGGCTGAAATCCCTCGATTTCGTGGCGGTAGCCGAGATTTACAACTCCACGGTATGCAGCTACGCCGACATCGTGCTTCCTTCCACGTCTCGTTTCGAATGCGCCGAAGATTGGAAAGCGCTACGATCGCTGTTTGGCAATGTGTTGCTGCAGCAAAAGGCGCTCGACCCGATGTTCGAGGCAAAAGACGACTTGGAAATCGAGCGTCTCATCCTTGCCAAGTGGGGTTACGACAAGTATTTGCCCGCAACGTATGAAGAGCTTGCTCGTCATCAGCTTTCCAAGTCGACAGACAAGAAGATCGAGGGTCTGACGTTCGAAAAGCTCGTCGAGGAGGGCGGCGTGTACCACATTCCGGCCGCCAAAGACCCGACGGTCACGGGCGCCACGACGCCGACGCTGAAGACGCACACGGGCCGTGCCGAGCTGTACTATGAGAACCTCATCGAGTTCGGGCAGGCCTTCCCGCAGTTCGAGGAGCCTAGCGAAGCTTATGCGGAAAACCCGCTGGCTGAGAAGTATCCGCTCATCTTCCTGACGGGCAAGACGCGTTTCCGGAACCACTCGTACATGTCGAATACGCCGTGGTTCCACCAGATGTACGGCGAGCCGCTGATGCTGAACCCGGTCGACGCCAAGGCGCGCGGCCTCGCGGATGGCGACACCGTGCGCGTGTTCAACGTCCGCGGCGAGTTCACCGCCATGTTGCAGACGGACGAGTCGATCCGCCCCG
>CADAKR010000212.1:0-3263 GCA_902788545.1 uncultured Coriobacteriaceae bacterium | reverse complement strand
CCTACATGGCCGAGGAGCGCTTCTTGCAGTACAGCCCGGGTGGCCTGATGCAGAACGTCACGAACAGCACGTGCATCCCGCGCAGCTACACGGGTACGCATGGCGCCCAGGTTCCCTTCAACGACAACCTCGTCGAGATTCAGAAAGCGTAGGTGAGAGAGATGACTAAGATGGCGCTTGTGATCAACCAAGAGCGCTGCATCGGTTGCCAGGCCTGTGCGCTTTCCTGCAAGATGTCGAACAACGTGCCTGACGGCATGATGTGGAACCGTGTGATCTCGGTCGATACCAACCACATTGATGGCGCCCGGGGTACCTACCCCAACGTCACGCGCGAGTACCTGCCCATCGCATGTCAGCACTGCGAAGATCCGGCTTGCATGAAAGTATGTCCGACTGGCGCAACGTACAAGGACGCCTCGGGCCGTGTACTCATCGATTATGACAAGTGTATCGGCTGCCGCATGTGCATGGCTGCTTGTCCCTACAATGCGCGCGTGTTCAACTGGAACGAGCCGGTGCGCCAGGTGGGTTTCAACTACGGCGACAAAGACGTGCCCGTGCGCCCGAGGGGCGTCATGGAGAAATGCACGCTGTGCCACGAGCGCTGCGACCGCGGCGAGGAGCCGATGTGTGTCGTGAACTGCCCGATGCGCGCCCGCGTATACGGTGATTTGGACGACCCGAACTCCGAGGCGTCCAAGGCAGCGCGCGCGGCTGACGCCTACGTGTTGTTGCCTGAAATGGGCACCAAGCCGCAAGTCCATTACGTGAAGTAGGGAAGGAGTCAGATCATGCAACTTACCGGTAAGACAAAGGGCGTGTGCATCGTCCTGGCCCTGCTGACCATCGTGGGCATCGGTTGCTGGGTATTCCAGCTTATGGGCGGCCTCGGCATCACCGGCATGTCCAACGTCAATTCCTGGGGCCTCTACATCTGCATGTTCATGCTGTTTGTGGGCCTTTCCGCTGGCGGCCTTATCGTGGCCAGTTCGGCTCATGTGTTCGGCATCGAGTCATTCAAGACCATCGCCAAGCCCGCCGTCATTCTGTCGACGGTGTGCATCTGCGTGGCAGCGGCATTCATCCTCGTGGACCTCGGTGGCGTCCAGCGCATCTGGCGCTTGTTCACGGGTCCGAACTTCACGAGCCCGCTCATGTGGGACGTGTGCATCATCCTGATTTACCTGATCATCAACATCCTCGACTTGGTGTGGATGGGCAAGGGCGCCGATGACAAGGTTCGCAAGCTTAGCTACGTGGCGCTGCCGGTGGCGATTCTCGTGCACTCCGTGACAGCTTGGATCTTCGGCTTGCAAATTGCCCGTGCTTGGTACACGGCCATCATGGCCCCCATCTTCGTGGCTTCGGCCCTCGATTCGGGCCTGGCGCTGTTGCTGTTGGCACTGATGCTGCTCGACAAGATGGGTCTCGTGAAGCTCGAGGACGGCCTCGTTGCGTCGCTGGCGAAGCTTTTGGCCACGTTCATCGCGGTCGATGCGTTCTTCATCCTGTGCGAGGTCTTGACCATGGCGTATCCGGGTGCTGGCGAGGCGGCAGCCCTGTCGCAGATGTTTTCCGGAGCCACAGCACCGTTCTTCTGGTTCGAGGTCGTGGGCGGCTTGCTCGTGCCGTTCGTCATTCTGGCTGTCGCCAAGAACCGCGAGAAGCGCGGCATGGTCGCGCTTGCGAGCGTGCTCGTGGTGCTCGGCGTGGCGGCGAAGCGCGCCTGGCTGCTTCTGACGAGCTTCATCATGCCCAATGTCGCGGGTGGACCTGGCATCACGACTGGCACGCTGTCCGCGCAAACCGGCAACGCGACCAGCATGTGGGCTACCGTGGGCACGTATGCCCCGACGATCCCCGAGGTGTTCATCGCGATTGGCGTCATCTCGCTTGGTGCTCTGGCATTTGTTTTGCTGTGCGTCAAGCTTATGGGCGGCGACTCCAGGGCTGCTGTCGATGAGGCTGTCCAGCCCGCCTAACGATCGAAGTCTCTCCCTTTTCTGCGAGGCGGGTGCGACCTCTCCATCCGCGCCCGCCTCGGCTAATGGTGCGGGACGTTTCGGGCCGACATCGAGAGGACCGACTATGAAACACGATGCGCAAACATGGGCCGATTATGCCGAGGCCCTCGCTTTCGTCGGCAATTCGCTGCTTGCACCCATGAGCCAGACGAAAACGGTGGGCCTCGAGCCCGAGTTTTGGGCCGGGTTCCCCGCGTTCGACGATGAAGACGTGGCCCAGGCGCTTGAGTCATGTGCGGCGTATGCGCGCGAGGCTCAGGCGAAAGTCGCGGGCGGTGGCAAGCCGGTGCAAGACGCCTCGGTGGAATACACGAGGCTGTTCGTGGGGCCTCCGCACCCCGAAGCCGCCCCGTGGGAGACGATGTATCGCCCTGGCTTTGAAGGCGCTACGGTGGGTTTCGGCCAGGCCACGTTCGAGATGCGCGCCTTGCTGCGCAATGCGGGCCTCGAGATTTCCAACGAGAACAACCAGTATGCCGATCATGTGGGCATCGAGCTGCTGTATGCATCGGTGTTGTGCGGAACATGCGCGCAGGCTGCTGAAGAGGGCGACAAAGCCCGTCAGCTGCAAATCGCAAGCGAGCTTTCGTCTTTCGTGGACGGCCGCATGCTTGCCTGGGTCCCCAAACTCAAAGACGCCGTAGAATCCGCGGCGCCAGCCGGCTACATCTCCCGTTTGCTCGAATTGGGCATTGCGTTACTGAAATGCGCCCGAATCGCATGATTCGGCCAGATCGCACAGCTGCTGCTTCTTATGAGCGTCGAGCGCTGCTGTATGTGGCACAGCATGGCCCTCATGGAAGAACGCGTCCTTTTCGGTCTTCAAGAAACGCTTTGCGTAAATTGAGCCAAAAAACTGCGCAAGTTGGCTAGTGGGTGGGTGCGGGATTTCGTTAAACCGCTTTGTCTCTGCCAACACAATACTCGATACACTTTAGAGCGGGCATTTCGAGAAGTCGGGCTATACGCGAATTCGCCTCGTCCATCATTATTCCTTAAAGATGAAACCAGGATCCATTTCCTGCTTGCTAGGAGTTCATACGGCGTTTGCGGCCATGCACGAAGTAGTAGATGACGATGGTGGCCGCCGCGATCACGCTGAGCGCGAGGTACATCTCGCGGTAGGTCAGAAGCTCGAGCACGGCGCCCAGTATCATGGGTCCGAATCCCGACCCCACGTCGAGGCCCATCATGAACGTCGAGTTCGCCCGGCCCTGTTCGGCGGCGGGAGCTTCG
>CADAKR010000211.1 GCA_902788545.1 uncultured Coriobacteriaceae bacterium | reverse complement strand
GAATTATCTAATATTATAAGATTATATGACTATGTCGAATATCTTTGGGTGAGCCGCGGGCCCTCGACAATGACTACATGTACCCCGTCTTCTCGAGCTGCTCCTCGAAGAACACGTTCACCCTGCGGAACGGGCGGCGCAGGGGCAGGCCGATGATGAGCATTGCACCCGCCATGGCGATCAAGGCCACGATGCACACGGCCATGTTGGGCCACAGAATGCCGGCCACGCATTCCTGAAGCAGGATCATGGCGTAATAGAACGGCAAATACGGCGCCGCATGGCCCAAGATGGGATCGAACATCTGAATGGGGAACGTGCCACCCGAAGCAGCCACCTGCATGATCAGCAATATGACGCACAACGCCTTGCCCACGTCGCCGAACAGCTCGGTGATGGTGTACACGATAAGGCAGAAGACCTGGCCGATGAAAATACCGAACAGGAAGAACAGCACCGGGCTTGCGCATTGGATATGCAAGAACAGCAGGTCGCCAAGCAGCACGAGCGTGCTTTGCATCAGCCCGATGAGCCCGAAGATGCCGTAGCGGCCGAAGAACTCGTGGCGCGGGTGCACCTTCGCGTAGCGGCGGCGCAGCTCCTCGATGCGCTCCTCGGCGATGCGCACGCGCATGGTCGATATCATGACGAGCGCGCCGACCCACAGCGAGAGCACCGTGTAGAACGGCGCCATGGCCGACCCGTAGTTCGAGACGGGATACATCGCCTCGCGGGCGAGCTGCACCGGATTGGCCAAGCTGGCCGCCATGGCCTCGGTGTCGCTGCCCATGACGACGTCCTCGATCTGCTTCAAGTCGCCCGATTTCAAGGCGTCGGCAACGCGCGTTTTCGTGTCCCCGATCTTCGTAGCCGAGCTCTCCAGCTTGTCTCCCGCCTTCGCAAGGCCATCCGAGAGCAGGGACAACTGGTTTGACAGGCCGCCCGTGCTGTCGCCGACGCCTGACACGACGCTTTCCAGGCTTTTCACGATTTCCGACGTGGACGTGGCGATCGTGGAAAGCGAGGAGCGAAGCTCCTCGACGGCTGGCTTCACTTCGTTGCTCAAGAATCCGCGAGCCGCATCGACTTCCGCCTGCGCTTCGGCGAGCAGGCCATCGGTCCTGCTCCGCGCCGCGTCGACGTTTGCGGCGGTGGCCTCGGCGTGTTGCTTGGCCTTCTCCAGATCGGCCACCAGCGTGTCGCATGCCTCCTTCGCTGTTCCATCGGGTAGGCCCTTGCCAAGGTTCTCGAACTCGTCGATACGCTCTTGGATCGAAGCCGGCACGGCGTTGGCCCCCTCTTCGAGCAGCGAGAACGCGATATCGATGACGGCTTTCACCTTGTCAACGTCTACCGTGCTGCCGCCTATCAGTTCCTCCGCGATCGCCAGCGCCTGATCGATTGCCGAAGATGCGCCCTCAGCGCCGGCCTTGGCGTCCCCAATCGCCGCCTTGGCGGAGGCGCCGGCCGCACGCAGGCCGTCGATCGACGATCCGAGCTGCGAGACGATGCTCGACGTCGTCGTCAAGAGGCTGGCAAGCGTGCGCACCTGGGATGAAGCGCTCTTCGTGTCGCCAAGCGCATCATCGAGATGCCTGCTCATCTTCGTGACATAACTGCTCATATCGGGTTTCTTCACGTACTCGAGGATGTCTTGGGCCACGCCGAGCACCACCTCGTCAACGCGCTCGGTGAAGCTAACGCGGATGCTCTCCTGAATGGAATCGGCGCCCTTCTGGGTGATGATGGGGGCGATGGGGTTTTCCTTCTCGTTGGTGTAGTACGTGACGGCAGGGTAATCGGTGTCGTCTGTCAGGTACGTCAGCAAATTCGAGCTGAAATCATGCGGGATGACGATGGCGGCGTAATATTCGCTGCTGTTGACGCCATCCACGGCTTCCTTGCTGCTGTCGACGAACACCCAGTCGAAGCTGGAATTGCCGCGCAGCTGCGACTCGATCGTCGCGCCGACGTCGATGGTCATGGGAAGCAGATCGCCCTTGTAGCCCTCGTCCTCGTTGGCGACGGCGACTTTGAGGTTGCCCGTGGCGCTGTACGGATCCCAGCTGCCGGCGATGTTGAACCATGCGTACATCGACGGCGTCAGCACGAGCAACGCGATGACCACCACGCCGATGACGCTCTGGAAACCCAGCCTCACATCGGTGGCGAAGATGTCGCTTGCAGGATTCCCATACGGCGGGCGAGCTCGCAAGCCGTCTGCTGCGGTGACCATGCCCGATGGGGCGTCGCCCGACCCAGATGCGCTGCCATCTGCCGGCTCGGCGGCCAATGATTCCAGGTCGAAGCCATCGAGGAGATTGGCCCCGATCAGGCGCGTTTCCTCTTCGATCGTGCGATGCGCACGCTCCAGCGCGATGAGCCCGACTTGGATGACGAACAACGCCACGAGCATGATGATGAGCACTGTCAGCTTCGTGTCGGTGCTCGGATTGAACAGCAAGTTAGCCGGCAGCATCAACACGAGCACGGCGAGGGGCACGACGATCAGGGAGATGCTGCCAAGCTTGCGCCAACGCGGATACATGCGGTTGAACCGCCACGCCCGCTCCTCGACGTCGTCGGCGATATCGCCCCTGCCCATGAGCGCGCGCAGCATGCCTCGCATGCGCTCGTTTCCCAAACCCTCTTCGTTTACCTCGCTCGGGAAAAAGCCGACCTTGGCCATCTCCCTGTCGAACAGGATCAGCAGGCTGGCCATGAGCGGCCGCAGGGCCAAACCGACGACGAGCGCGCCCGGCACGATGAGCAAGATCACGACCAGATCGCCCAGATACGCCATCCCGTACAGGCCGCAAAGCGCCTCGCGCATGGCGTCGATGCCGTAGGTGAACGGAAGCGCCGGGTGAATGAACTGGAAGAACTCGGGCATCATCTGGATGGGGTACATGCCCGAAGAGCCCGGCACCTGCATGATGAGCAGGAAGATGCACAGTGTCTTTCCTATGTTGCGGAAGGTCTTGACCAGCGCGTAGATGAGGTTCATGTACGCGAACGAGCAGAACGCGCCCGCCAACATGAACAGCGCCGGATGAGCGCAATCGATTCCCAGCAGGATGTCGACTCCGCAAATGACCTGCGATTGCAAAAGCGACAATATGACGAACAGCAACCAGCGGCCGAAGTAGCGCTGGCGCGCCGTGGCACCTGCAAAACCGGTGACCTCGACCTTCATGAGCGACACCAGGATGAAGCACCCGATCCACCACGGGGTTGATCTTCTCGGTGACGATCTTCACGGGCGTGGAGATGAACGTGCCGGCGTTTTCAGGGTCGACGTCGAGCAGCTTGCGCAGCTGCTCGATTTCAAGCGCCTTGCCGATGGCCCCGATATCGTCGATCGTGCCCTTCAGGTCCTTGCTGATGGTTCCCAAGAGCGTCTTGGCATCGGCAATCGCGCTCGTGGCGGTGGCAAGCGCCGAATCGGTTTGGCCGAACACGCCGCGCAGCCCCTCTATTTCGGGCCCGAACTGGCTGATGGCACCCGAAAGCCTCGCAAACGACAGGGCCAGGTTGTAGGTGGCCGAGCTCATCTGGGGCATGACCTCGCCCGTGATCCTGTTCGTAGCGTTCGTCACATCCCCGGCGACGCCCTGGACGGTGCCGTTGATTTCGGATACGCGCTCGTCGACGTGGATGACGATGCCGTCGACCAAGGTGACGACCACTTCCAGGCCCACGGCGGCCATCTCGAGTTCCGGATAGCTCTTGGCGGCTTTCTCCACGGCCTCGAGCTGCGCTTTCGCAGCTTTCAGGTCGGCAGAGGCCTCGTTGATCGACGTGGCAGCCTGGCCCGACATCTCCGCGATGGCCGTCGCAGTGTCGAGAATGGCTTTGGACAGCTCGCCCTGGAAGGAATCGGTCTTGGTGCGCAGGCCGTTCAACTGGTTGCTTGCGTCATCGAGCGCCGTGGCGATGACCGGCAGCTTGTCGTTGGTCATAGCCAGGGAATCGCTGGCCCCGCCCGCCGCCTGGCGCCACCCCGCGATGGCGCTTGACGCATCGTCGAGCGAGGCGATCACCTTGTCGAGGTCTTTCTGAACCTCTTTTATCTCGGCCAGTGCCGACTTGTTCGTTTGGTCGGCCTTCTCCTCGACGGAATCGGACATGCCCTGGGTCGATTCCAGCACCTTCCGGTTCACGGTGGAGGAGAACCCCTGGTTGATTTGCCGGACGAGCGTCTGCGCTGCCGAGTCGCACACCTTCGTGGCCACGGCGTTGTACTTCTCGTTCGGGTAGTAGAAGATGGTCGGCGGGTCGTGGGAGCCCTCGAAGATTCCAACCAGGTTCTCGCTCAGATTCTCGGGCATCACGATTGTGGCGTACACGTCGGCATAGCGCGTCGCCTGAAGGGCCTCTTCCTCGCTGTCGAAGAATTGCCAGTCGATGCTGTCGTTGTCCTTCA
>CADAKR010000210.1 GCA_902788545.1 uncultured Coriobacteriaceae bacterium | reverse complement strand
CCGACACGCCAAAACTCGCGAACCCGATAAGTATTGCCACGGCGGCGCCCAAGGCAGCGCCCTGGGAGGCGCCCAGGATGTCAGGCGACACAAGCGGGTTCTGGAACGTGCCCTGATACGCAGCGCCCGCCGAAGCGAGGCAGCACCCCACCAGCATGGCGAGAACGACGCGCGGCAAGCGCACGTTGAAGAAGATGGTCGCCTCCTGCGTCGTCCAGAACTGGTCGATGGGGGCAACGCTTCCGAAGAGCATGCCGATGACCTTGTCGGGGCTTATGGGGTAGCGGCCCACCATGAACGAAAGCACGCCCAGCACGACGAGCACGACCGCAAGGCCGACGAGGATGAGGTTGGCCCGCCGGCCGCGATGCGAATGACCCCGTTTTTCCCAGTTGTCCGCTGAATTGGCCATATACAAGCGAAGACGTATCAGCTAGGCGCGAATGGAGCACATCTGCAGGGCCTCGCCGAAGAACTGGCCCGCGCCGGTCTTCACGGCGAACCGCGTCTTCTCCGGATCGACGACCACGCTGCCGGCCAGCATGTCGACGCCGTAGTCGAACAACTTCGGCGACATGACCACCGACGGGCCCACCATGATGGTAGTCACGCCCTCGGCAAGGGCGAGCAATCTCGGCGCCGTCTTGTTGATTATGGTCACACCCGTCATGAACAGGTAATCTTGCTCGGGGATGATGTACTCGCAGGCGGGGTCGGGCAGGTCGTCGTCGTGGGGGTTGCGCTCGAGGACCGACAGCTGGGCGTACTCCGCGATGCGGTCGACGTGCGGGAAATGACCGATCACCGTCACCTTCGCCGCGCCCTTTGCCGTGATTTCGGGACGGTAGAGCTCGAAGGCGTCGATCTTGCGAATCGTCCCATCGGGCAAATCGACCGTTTCGTCGTACGTCGCGCCAAGCGCGTCGGTCAGCTCGTGGCGCGCATACCAGGCGTTAAGCGCCGCCACGCCGATGGAAGCCTCCTCGAAACACCAAGACTTAGCAAGGGCGGCAACCTCGCGCAACGGCAAACCCCGCAAATCGCGCTTGTCGATCCGCTTGGCCCCACCCTTCGTCGTGAACGAAACGCCCATGCCGCATTCCGCCTCGAGGTACGACCAATGCGTGCCCAGGCAGTAATCGGTGACCAGCGCGCCTTCCGGCACTCCCTCGATGAGCATATCGTAGAACTTCCACGGCGATTCCATTGGCGCCATGATCTCCCCCTCTGAACTTGACAGCCCCCGCCACCGTAGCGGGTGACGGGGGCTTAGCGAACGTGATCGAACTTACGCTTTGGGCGTGGCCCCGGTGAGAAGCGTGTTGCACTCGTCATCGGTCATGTCGTAATTGTAGAACGTCTTGTAGTAATTCTTGACGACGTCGGCCATGCTGTCCGAGAACTTGTCGGGATAGCACAGACGCGCGAACCACTGGTAGCCGAGGATCTGGTTGACGCCGGGAGGCGAGGAAATCCAGTTGTACGGCTCACCCGGCACGGCATAGTAGTTGCCGCTGGAAATGGCGGAAAGCGTCTGCCAAGTGGCATCGCTGCCAACCTTGTCGTAAATGCTGCCAGGCGCGAAGATGATCATCTGCGGATTCCACAGGGCGATTTGCTCGAAACTCGACTCGCTGCCGAGGCCCGAGCCGCCAGCTTTCTCGACCACGCAGACGTTATCGGCAATCGCGTCGACGACCGTCCCCTGGAACGAGCCTTTGCCCATGACGTTGAGGCCCTCTTCGCCGAGCAGGTAGGCCACTTTCACGCGGTTGGCCTCGGGAATTGACGCAATGGCATCGGATGTCGTCTTACGTGCGTTAGCGCAATAGTCCGCAAGCGTCTTGGCGCGGTCTTCGACACCCAGCAGCTTGCCGAGCTGCTCGTAAGCAGCATCATATGAATCGTAGGACGCCTCGATGTGGATGCACGGAATGCCGATTGCCTCCTGAATGCCGTCAAGGTCCTCGACGATGGACTTCTTGGCCTCGCCGATGTCGATGATGACCTGCGGATTGGCGTTGGCCACCGCCTCCTTGTTGAAATCGCCTTTGCCGCCGTAGATCTGCCCGTAAACGGGAAGGCTTGCAACTTCGGCGCCAACGTATTTCTTCTCGGCGGCGGAAAGCTCGTTAGACAAGCCGACCATCTTCTCGGGAGCGAGCGTGAGCATGCACATCTGCGAGATGGGGCCCGTGATGGCGACACGATCGATGTCGGCGGGAACCTCGACGGTGCGGCCCGCCGAGTCGGTAAAGGATACGGTTCCGCTTGCAGCCGCGCTTGACGACGAAGCACTCGAAGCGCTGCCCGATGCGCTCGCGGCGCTCGAGCTCGACGAGCCCCCGCACCCCGCAAGCCCCAAGACAATAGCGCAGCACACCGCTATGCAGCATGCCACGATCGCCTTTCTCGATCCCGACAATACCCTCCCCTGATCCATGGTGGCCTCCTTGTCCACACTCGGTTATTTCTGAAACAGTCTATTCTGTTTCATATCTGTTCATAATAATGCATATTTTCTTTTGTGAATAGTTCTTTCTGACGCTATTCGCTACGCTCGATAAAAAATGAGCCGCCCGGCTCAGGGCGGCTCATTTCCCGTTTGATGTCATATGCGACTAGAACAGCGCCAAAATGTTCTCCTTGGGCTGGGCGCCGAGGGTCTTGGCGGCAGGCTCGCCGTTCTTGAAGACGATGAACGTGGGGATGCTCATCACACCGTATTTCTGGGCGATTTCCATGTTGTCGTCGATGTCGATCTTGTACACCTTGACCTCGCCCGCCTTCTCGGCGGCAACCTCGTCGATGACAGGCGCCATCATCTTGCACGGCCCGCACCACGTGGCGAAGAAATCGACCAGCACCGGCTCTTTCGCGTCGAGCACCTTCGCTTGCCAATCAGCGGCATTGATCTGCTCAGTCATTTCACTACCTCCCTTTGTCTATGATATCGCCCTTATTCTAAGCGAAACGCCCCGTCGCGGGGCGTTTCGTTTCGGTCTCGTCAGAATGACCACTACACGACGGCGTCGGCCAAAAGGTCGACCATTTGCTGGACGGGCCACGAACCCAAATCGCCTTCCGTGCGCTCGCGCACCGAAATGGTGCCTTCCTCGATTTCCTTGTCGCCGAGCACGATCATGTACGGGACCTTCTGCGCCTGGGCCTTGGCCACCTTCACGCGCATGGGCTCGTTCTGCTCGTAAACCTCGACACGGCCACCCACGTCGTTGAGCTTGTGCGCCAGCTCGTAGGCAGCGTCCTTGTGGCGATC
>CADAKR010000209.1 GCA_902788545.1 uncultured Coriobacteriaceae bacterium | reverse complement strand
AGAAATGGAAATTAAAGATATTTATCAGAAAATGGAGTGCTCGAAAGAAGATAAAGAGAAGATTTATCGAGCAATTTTACAGAAACGCCGGAGAAATTTTGCCGGCAGTCATTTTAACGGTAACGACCAAAAGATCGCGATAAACCACATAACGTTCAATACCGACGGGTCGCGCTTTTTGTGTCTGGTGAGAAATTTCGTGAAACCGGGAGAACAGCTCATCACCGCGACCGTCACTGTAAATGCGGACGGGAGCGATATGTTCCTTCTTTCGGACTTTGCGATCCAGTCACACTATAACTGGCGCGACAGGGAAAACGTGATATTCTACGCGTCGGGGAAGGAGCTCTCGTGCTCGAGAGGCTGGGCGAATAACTATATTCTTCGCGACAAGTCGCATTCGGGCGAGCCGGTGGGAACGGTCCTGCGCGGCACGCCAGCCGACATGGCCTCTTCGCAGGGCGCCAACATCTCGATGCACGACCTACGCCTTGCCGACCTGTTCGATGCCGCGCTGCTGCTCGGCTTCGACGCGGAGGGCGTATGCATCGGCGTGCAGGTTGAAAACACCGAGCCGAAGATTCTCACCGAGGATCTCACTCCCAAGGTGAAGGCGGCGCTGCCCCTTCTCGTGGAAACGCTCGCCGCCGAACTTGCGCGCCTGGGCAGCCCCCTTATCGACAAGGCAACCGGCAAACCCCATCTGGGCTAGCAACACGAGCTAAAAGGACCAAAAGGGGAGTGTCCCCTTTTGGTTCAAGTGGTTTCTTGCTTCTGCTGCTGAAAACCCGCATGCGCCACCTGGTTTGCACCAAGCAGCGCATGCGGTTCCGACTTTGGAAAGGGTTTTTAGCGCTTGTATTCGCTGAGGCCGTGGGCGATCAGCAGGGTGCCGGCGGTCAGGGCGAGAAAGCCGGGCCCGGGAAAGACGAGCGCGGGAATGCCGATGGCGACCAGGCCAGCGCCGATGACGACCTGTGCGAGGCCGCCAAGTGCGGAGAAAGGCGATGTCGAAGCGCGCTCGTTTCCGACGCTGGCCGGGTCGAAAGTAGAAGCCCCGCTAGGATGAGTTTGCGATTGGTCGTGCGGGGAATCCTGCCACGTCGAAGGCCTACCCCAGACAGGTTCGCGGCGACGGTATCCCGACGCGTCGCCCGCTGCGGCATATGCCGTGCGCGAATCCTGCGCATGCTCGCGCGTGCTCGAGAACTCGAGGGGCTTGACGTCGATGATGGTTGCGTTTGCGTTCATGTCGTACCTCCAACTGGCTTGCAACGCGAGTATACGGGCAAAAAGCGCCAGCCCCGAAATCGGGCAATACCCCGAAACCTCTCCGTTGCGTACTGGTTATCTCCGTTGATTTCTGGTTACAATGCACAGGTGAACGATGAAAGGAAGTGCTCATGTCGCTGGGAATGGAACTGGATTACCGCCTGCGTTGGATGGACTTCGATCAGTACGGCCGCCTGCAACCCTCGTCGGCGCTCGACATCTTCCAGGATGCGGCGACCATCCAAGCCGAGGACATGGGCATCGGCCGTGACGCCATGGTTTCCAGGGGCGTGTTCTGGGCGGTCGTGCGCATAAAGCTCGAAATCGTGAAGCCGCCCGCGCAATGCCAGGTCGTCACCGTGCGCACGTGGCCGCACACGCCGACGCGCTTCTCGTTTTTGCGCGATTTCACGATGCGCGATGCTTCGGGCGACCTGCTGGTGAAGGCCATGAGCGAATGGGTGCTCATGGACATCGAGTCCCGCTCGTTCGCCTCGGTCATGGATTACTACGACGGCCCGACCGATTTCGACGAGGCGCGGGCGTTCGAGAAGAAGCCGCGCAAGATCGCCCGCTTCGACGAGGGCAACCTCCCGGTGGTTGAAATCGTGCCGCGCTATTCCGACATCGACGTGAACGGCCACGTCAACAACGCGCGCTATGCCAACTACGTCATCGACGCGCTCGATCCAGGCGAGCAAGGCGCCATCAAGACGCTGCAGATCGATTACCGCCACGAGGTGCTGCCCGGTGTGCCGCTGGCCATGCACACGCTCGTCGAGGAGGGGCGCGTGCTCTCGAAGGGCGTCAACGAGCAGGGCGAAACCGCATTTGCCTGCCTCATCGAGACGGTGTGAATCGGTGAGCGGTCTATCGAAAGCTATTGAATCGGCTATAATAAACTCGCTCCCCTGTGAGCTGGTCTGAAGCAAGACTTCCACCCTGGCCCGCGCCTATAGAAAGGATAGACATGAGCCCGGATGAAAGCCGTTCTAATGTGTTCCCTCCAAGCGATGCCGATATGCGCGCCTATGTCGTCTCGCATATCGACGAGGCGATTGAAAAGGGTTGGGTCCGTCCGTATTTCCAGCCGGTTGTGCGCACGTTGACCGGAAAGCTGTGCGGCACGGAGGCGCTGGCGCGTTGGGAAGACCCGACATACGGCCTACTCGCGCCCGATGCGTTCATTCCCGCCCTTGAAGAGGCGCATCTCATCTACAAGCTCGACTGCGAGATGGTCCGCCAGATTTGCCGCCAGTACCGCGAATCGGCAGATGAGGGCGTGCCCGTCGTGCCCATCTCGTTCAATCTCTCGCGTCTCGATTTCGACCTGTGCGACATCTTCGCCGCCATCGAGGACGCCGTGCACGAATACGAGGTGCCGCGCGGCATGCTCAACATCGAGATCACCGAGTCGGTGTTCGGCACCGACCCCACGTTCATGGCCAGCATGGTGGGCAAGTTCCACGCGGTCGGCTATCAGGTGTGGATGGACGACTTCGGAAGCGGGTATTCCACGCTCAACGCGCTCAAGGACTTCGAGTTCGACGAGCTGAAACTCGACATGGAGTTCCTCAACCGCTTCGGCGAGAAATCGAAGACGATCCTGGCAGCGGTTGTCGACATGGCCAAGAAGCTGGGCATCCAGACGCTTGCAGAAGGCGTGGAAACCGAAGAGCACCGCCGTTACCTGCACCGTATCGGCTGCGAGAAGATGCAGGGCTACCTGTTCGGCAAGCCGATGCCGTACAGTCACGACAGCACGGTGGGCCTATGCGAAGACATCGGCGTCGAGACGCGTTCCGAGCGCCTGTACTTCGAGAAGATAGGCGCCATTAACACGCTGAGCATGTCCGAGCGCGATTTCGTCGCGGGCGCATCCGCGGAAGGCTATACGACGAGCATGCCGCTTGCCATCGTGGAGTACTTCAACGGCCGTGTCTCGATTCTCGATTCGAACCGCGCGTTCAGCGAGGGTCTCGAGGGCATTGGCGTGTCGTCGATCGAAGAAGCCG
>CADAKR010000208.1 GCA_902788545.1 uncultured Coriobacteriaceae bacterium | reverse complement strand
ATGACCGACGAGATGATGGAAGCCGCCGAAAGCCTCGATTTCGAGAAGGCTGCCCGCATCAAGGAGCGTATCCAGGCAGTTGAAGCGCTGTCAGACAAGCAACATGCCGTGTCGACGCGCAATCTCGACGCCGACGTCATAGGGCTGTTCCGCGAGGAGACGATCGCCGGCGTCCATGTGCTCATGGTTCGCGAGGGGCGCATCATGAACAGCAACGAGTTCGTGCTCAACCGCGGTTTCGACGTACCTGACGATGACCTGCTGCGCATGTTCTTACTGCGCTATTACGACGCGACGACGTCGATACCCCGCGAGGTGATCGTGCGGGAGAAACCAGAAGACGACGACGTCATGGCCGGTTGGCTCACCGAGAAGCTCGCGAGCACCCACGGAGCCAAGGTGCGCTTCACGGTGCCCCTCAAGGGCGAGAAGCTCGAACTCGTCGAAATGGCCGAGAAGAACGCCCAGCACACGTTGCTGAGGTACAAAGTTCGGACGAATTACGAGGACAAGCGCGTGAACGACGCGCTCTTGCAGCTGGAAAGCGCCCTGGCCCTCGATGGTCCGCCCAAGCGAATCGAGTGCTTCGACATCTCGACGATCCATGGTAGCTACACGGTTGCGTCGATGGTCGTGTTCACGAACGGCAGGCCCGACAAAAACCAGTACCGCCGATTCAAGATTAAGACGCCGCTTGACGAGGCGAACGACTTCTTGAGCATGCAGGAGGTCATGAGCCGCCGCTACTCGGACGAGCGCATGGCAGACGAGCGTTTTGGGAGCAAGCCCGACCTCATCATACTCGACGGCGGCAAACCCCAGCTCACTGCGGCGATGGAGATGTTCGCGGAGATGGGGCGCGACGACATAGCACTGTGCGGTCTGGCAAAACGCGATGAGGAGATCTTCGTGCCCTGGCAAGAAACCGGCCCGGTCGTTCTGCCAAGCGGATCAGCCTCCTTGTATCTGGTCAAGCACGTCCGCGATGAGGCGCACCGTTTCGCAATCACCTTCCACCGCGAGCTGCGGGGCAAGGGCATGACGGCGAGCATCCTCGACGACATAGCTGGAATGGGACCGGTGCGCAAGAAAGCGCTGATGAAGGCCTTCAGATCGTTCAAGAACCTCCGCGAAGCCTCACTCGAGGAAATCAAGGCCGCCCATGCCGTTCCCGACGAGGTGGCCGAAGAGGTCTACCTGGTGCTGCAGCAGTATAATAGTCGCCAATAACGGTAACGACATGCTCTTGCTGGGAGGGCAGACATGGAAAATGCGACGGAGATGCCCGAGCTTGTCATCGTGAGCGGTATGAGCGGTGCTGGCCGCACCGAAGCCATGCACGTCTTGGAGGACCTCGATTACTTCTGCATAGACAACCTACCACCCGACCTCATCGACGACTTGCTCGCGATGCCCGATTTCTCAAAGTCGACCGGCGACAGCCGAAAGCTGGCCATCGTCTGCGATGCCCGTGGTCGCGGGTTCTTCTCGAGCATGAGCGCGGTTTTGAAGAAGCTCAAGGACAGTGGCATCAACTTCAAGATCCTGTTCCTCGACGCCTCTGACGACAAGCTGATTTCGCGTTACAAGTCGAGCAGACGCATGCATCCCTTGTGCAAGGACGGCGCCACGATCGCAGCGGGAATCGAGCGCGAGCGCTCCTTGCTGCGCGAGCTGCGCACGAACGCCGATAACGTCATCGACACGACGAACCTTCTGCCCGCTGAACTGCGTGCGAAGATAAAGGACCTGTTCTCGAGCAGCCCGGTCCGCGAGGGGCTTTCGGTCTCGGTGTATTCGTTCGGATTCAAGCACGGCGCCCCGATCGACGCCGACGTCGTCATAGACGTGCGCTTTCTCCCGAACCCGTTTTACGATCCCGAGATGCGCACCATGACTGGACTCGACGAGAAGGTGCATGATTACGTCTTGTACAACAGCGATACCGAGCAGTTCCTCAAGCGGTGGAAGGCTTTGCTCGATTGCGTCATGCCCGGTTACGTTGCCGAGGGAAAACAGCAGCTGGCCATCGCAGTCGGTTGCACGGGCGGCCAGCATCGAAGCGTCGTGCTCGCCGAGCAGACGGGTGACTATCTGCGGTCAAGCGGCTATCGCGTAAGCGTCGCGCACCGCGACCTCGCGCTTGCCATACGGCCCGACGGCGAGCTCGTCAACGCCGATCCGCTGGCCGACGACGAAGGCGGTGCAGCATGAGAGAACTGACATCGCGGCCGTTCAGCCACGATCCTTCCGCGACGGCCGCCTTCGCCGCCTTGCCTGAAGCAGGCGCCGACGAACGCCCGAAACGCAAGATGAGGGCAGTCGTCATCGGCGGCGGCACTGGGGCTCCGGTGTCGATACGCACGCTGCTCTCGATGGGAATCGAGACAGCGGCTGTCGTCGTCATGGCGGACGATGGCGGCTCGACCGGCATCTTGCGCGACCAGGCCGGCGCAACCGCTCCCGGCGACATCAGGAAATGCATCACCGCCATGGCGGCCGACCCCGACGACCCGCTGACGAAGGCTTTCAAAGTCAGGTTCGGGTTTGCCGCGAACCACACGCTTGGCAACCTCATGCTCTCGGCACTCGAGGTGACAGGTGACGGCTTCCCCGAGGCTATCGAGATCTGTGAAAAGCTCCTGAACGCCCGTGGCCACGTGTATCCTTCGACGCTCGATCGCGTCACCCTTGTCGCAAAGACGCGCGATGGGCGTACGATCGAGGGCCAGGCGGTCGCCAACCACTCGCGCACGGCCTTGAAGAAGGTGGCCCTGGAATCGCAGGGCGTCATAACGGCGTACGAACCCGCGCTCTACGCGATACGTTCCGCCGACCTCATCGTGCTCGGGCCTGGCTCGCTGTTCACTTCTATAGTCTCTTGCCTCATCGTGCCCGGTGTGGAGGATGCCATCCGGGAATCGCGCGCTCCGGTGGTGTTCGTGGGCTCGCTCGCAGACTACCAAGGCGAGACGCGGGGCATGTCGCTTATCGAACATTACGATGCGCTCATGGCCCACGGGATGGGCGGGATGGTGAATTACCTGCTCATGCATGATTCGAGCGTCGACGAGCGCGTCGGCATCAGCGGCGTGAAGCGCGTGGCATACACCGATGAGGACATCGCCGCCATCGAGAAGGCCGGAACGCGCGTTATGCTGAGGGACCTCGCCGATACCGAGAGGCCGTCTTGGCACAATCCCGCCAAGTTGCGCCACGCGTTTTCAGAGGTGCTCTGATAGGCCGATGTCGTTCAACTCCGATGTCAAGGAAGAGCTCGCACGCGTTGCTCCCGTGTGCTCGCACTGCGAGCGCGCGCTGCTCGCCGCGC
>CADAKR010000207.1 GCA_902788545.1 uncultured Coriobacteriaceae bacterium | reverse complement strand
GCCAGCAGGATGTCGCAGGCACGCTGCAGGTAATCGGGGCGCTTGTGCGACGAGGGGTTGTACAGGGCCATGACGAAATCGGCATCAGCTGCCGCCGCCAGGCGCTTCTCGATCTTTTCCCACGGCGTGAGCAAATCGGAAAGCGAGATGACGCAGTAATCATGCATGAGCGGGGCGCCGAGCACAGCTGCTCCACCGTTTGCCGCCGACACGCCGGGAATCACCTCGATCGCGACCGGCGGGTACTCGCGCGCCAGTTCGTATATGAGGCCGGCCATGCCATACACGCCCGGATCGCCCGAGCACACCATGGCCACCGCCCGCCCGGCCGCCGCCTCGTCGAGCGCAACGCGGCATCGCTCAACTTCCTTGCGCATGGGCGTGGTGACGATTTCCTTGTCGGGGAACTCGTCGCGCAGCAAATCGACGTACACCGTGTAGCCCGCGATGAGATCGCACGATTCGACCGCCTTGCGCGCGCGGCCCGACATGTCCTGAGCGCCGCCGGGCCCTAACCCCACGACAACAAGCTTGCCTTCGACATCTCCCATGAAAAACAACTCCTGTTCTGCCCTTATCGAGCCGACTCCTCATCAGAATTGGACGTTTGCCTCAGAGGCGGACGTCCGCCTCTGAGGCAAGTGTCCAATTTCGGTTGCTTGAAAGCCAGCGCCACGGTCACGCCGTCGCCAGCTTGCCTTCCCATCATGAGCGTGGCGCCTTCGGCACACGCCGCTCGCTCGCAGACGTTGCCGACGCCCACCGTGCGCTCGACGAACTCCGACGACGAGAACTCGCCGGGAACGGCAGCGAGTTCGTCGGCTGTGTAAAACCGCAGATCCCAGCGCTGCGACAAGGCGAGAGCGCGGATGGCCGGCTCGTCCTTCTTCACGTCGATGGAGGCGATTGTCGCCACCGCGAGCGGCGATACGCGAGCCTCGGCCAGCGCGTCGAACACCGCCTTTTGCAGCACCTCGGCCGCGGTGTCCCGCCGACAGCCGACACCGACCGTGACCACGCGCGGCACCAAGTGAAGCGTGCGGTTGAAGGGCGCGCATGCCTCATCGAGCGTCACCGCGAAGCCGATATCGGCCACGCCGTCGGTCACGCCGGCGGGCAGCTCCCAATCCAAGCCGAAGTCGTCTTTGAACCCGACGGTACGTCCTTCGAGCAGCGCCGCCGAGATATCCTTGGCAACATCGCGCTCGAGGAGGGAAAACCCGTTGCGCATCGCCCATTCGTCGACCGCGAACAGGCTGTTCACATCGGTCGCCGTCGAAACGACCGCCTGTCCGCCGGTGATGTCGGCTAGTACGCGCGCCAACCCGTTCGCCCCGCCCACGTGGCCCGATAGCAACGGCACGACGAACCGGCCGGCCTCATCGACGCTGACGACGGCAGGGTCGATGAACTTGTCGCGTACATGCGGCGCAATGGCGCGCACGGCGATGCCGGAAGCGCCCACGAACACGAGCGCGTCGGCCTCGCTGAAACGGCTGGCGGTCCACGCCTCCAGACTTTCGTACGCCCCGATGCCCAAATCGGCTGCGAAGCGCTCGGGCCCGCAGACCGCGCATGCCACCTGGGCGTATTCGGGCGCCTCGCCCAGCCCGCGCGCCACCTCGAGCGCCAACTGGCAGCCCCTTCGCGTGAACGCTATGAGCTCGATGCTCTTCAACGGCTCGTCCTCCGAAACCGCGCAAGCGGGGCACCACCCCGGTTGCGCACGCTATTCGCTCGCCTCGCGGAACATGTGGGTGAACGAGGGATCGTACAGGCGCGAGCGGTCATATGCATCGCCCAAGAACCCGCCGATGGTGATGAGCGCCGTGTTCTTCACGCCAGCCTCGCGCGCCGTCTCGGCGAGCGTGCCGACCGTGCAGTGCCACACCTTCTCGTCGGGCCAGGTGGCCTTGTACACGATGGCCGCCGGCGTATCGGGCTCGTAAGCGCCAGCCAGCAGCTCCTCCTGCGCCTGCTCGAGCAGGCTCGTGGAAAGGAACAGCACCATGGTGCAGCCATGCGAGGCCATCTTGCGCAGCTTCTCGCCGTCCGGCACGGGCGTGCGGCCCTCCATGCGGGTGATGATGACCGATTGCGACACGTTGGGAAGCGTGTACTCGGCGTTGAGCGCCGCGGCAGCACCGCAGAACGACGACACGCCCGGCACCACGTCGTAGCCGATACCTGCCTCGTCGAGTAAATCCATCTGCTCGCGATGCGCGCCATACAGGCACGGATCGCCCGTGTGCAGGCGCACCGTCATCTTGCCGGCAGCTTCGGCCGCCTTCATGACGTCGATAACCTCTTCCAGCGTCATCGAGGCCGAGTTGTGGATCTCGGCTCCCTCCTTCGCGTAATCGAGCAGCGCCGGATTCACGAGCGAGCCCGCGTATATGATGACGTCGGCCTCGCCGAGCAACTTGGCGCCCCTCACCGTGACGAGGTCGGCGGCACCCGAACCGGCTCCTACGAAATGAATCATCGTTTGTCCTCCTTATACTGGGCGAACGAGCACGCGCATCCGCCGTTCGCAACCATGCTATGCAACGTAGGGACATTATAGGGCAAAGGCAGGCAAACCCCTTGTCTACCTCGACGAAAACGCCGCCCTCAGAACCGCTCGGGAAGCCGGACGCGGCAGTGAGATCGGGCGGCGAAGCCATGCGCCGTACCCGCGTCTTGCGTTGATTTCACGATTGTTAAAGCTTGGCGCACTGACGCCGAGCCTTCACGCTGGTTTTATAATGCATGCGAAACGGAAGTCCACGACAGAAAGGGTCGGTGCGGTTACGATGCGTTTGGGAATCCTCGGATATGGCAATCTGGGCAAGGGCGTTGAGCTCGCCGTTCGGCAAAACGACGACATCGAGCTGGTCGCGGTGTACACGAGGCGCGATCCGGCAAGCGTGAAGGTGGCCACCGAAGGCGTGCCCGTGCGCTCCGCAGAGGTGCTTGAAAGCGGCGAAGAGCCCATCGACGTGCTGATTTTGTGCGGCGGCAGCGCAACCGACCTGCCCAAGCAAACCCCGCATTACGCGAAGCTGTACAACGTCGTGGACAGCTTCGACACCCACGCGAACATCCCTGCGCACTTCGACGCCGTCGATGCGGCAGCGCGCGAAGGCGGCAGGGCAGCGCTAATCTCGTGCGGCTGGGACCCGGGCCTGTTCTCGCTGAACCGCCTGCTGGGCAACTGCTTCTTGCCGCAGGGCGCCGACTACACGTTCTGGGGCAAGGGCGTCAGCCAGGGCCATTCCGACGCGATCCGCCGCATAAAGGGCGTTGCGAACGGCAAGCAGTACACCATTCCCGTGGACGCCGCGCTCGAGGCCGTGCG
>CADAKR010000206.1 GCA_902788545.1 uncultured Coriobacteriaceae bacterium | reverse complement strand
ACCCATTTTTGATGAAATCTCAAAATAACAGTTGATTGTTCGCGCGTAATATGTTATAATGTTGGGCGTAAAACCAAGTAAATTGCAAAGGCATACCCCGAAAATGATGACGAAAAGTGACGCCTCCACCCCCGTTCAAGCGAACCTCTTCAAGGTCCTGCTGCGGGATATCGTCTATCCGCAGCACGAGCTGATCCTGCTGCGGGATGCGATCGACTGGGAGCGTTTCGAAAAAGTGCTCGAGCCGGTCTATTGCCAGAACAACGGTCGTCCGTCGATCCCGGTGCGGACGATGGTCGGCCTCATGATGCTGCGCACCATGTACGGGCTGAGCGACCAGGAGGTCCTCGACGGGTGGGTTGAGAACCCGTACTGGCAGTCGTTCTGCGGGGGCACGTTCTTCGAGCACGAGCCGCCCACCGACCAGTCGATTATGAGCCGCTGGCGTTCTCGGGTCGGAGAGACCGGCGTCACGGAGATGCTGAAGGAATCCGTCGCGGCCGCCGTGCGGAGCAAGGTCGCGAAGAGGCGCGACTTCGAGAAGGTCAACGTCGATACGACCGTACAGGAGAAGAACGTCCGATTCCCGACCGACGCCCGTACGCTCGACCGTGCGCGCGAACGCGTCGTCGCCGTCGGGGAGAAGCTGGGGATCCGGTTCAAGCGCACGTACGTGCGCAAGGGGAAGACGATGCTGCGCAAGCATTCCGGATACGTGAAGGCGAAGCAGTTCAACCGCGCGGAGAATGCGGTCCGGACACTCAAGCAGTACCTCAGAAACGTCATCGACTTCGCCGAAAGCCAGCCGGTCGTACCGCGTAACACGCGCGAGCTCGGGCTGATCGTCACGCTGCAGGAATACGTCGCGCGTTCGCGCAAGCTGCTGGCGCAGGACAGGGACACGCCCGGCAAGGACAAGATCTACTCGTTCCACGAGCCGCAGGTCGAGTGCATCGCCAAGGGCAAGGTCCACACGCGCTACGAGTTCGGCGTGAAGGCGAGCTTCGTGACGGCATCGCGGACAAACTGGGTGCTCGGGGCGATGGCGATTCCCGGCAATCCATACGACGGCAACACGCTCGCAGAAGTCTTGAAACAGGCCGAGTCGATCTGCGGCACCAAGCCCGGACACGCCTACTGCGACCTCGGCTATCGCGGACACAACTACACGGGCGACATCGACATTCAGGTGGTCAACCGGTTTCGCAGGAAAAGGCCCCGCGCCCTGTTGAGATGGTGGAAGAGGAGAAGTGCGATAGAACCTGTCATCGGACACATCAAGAGCGATCACGGCATGGACAGGAACATGCTTGCCGGAAGCACTGGCGACAAGCTCAATGCGATGCTTGCAGGCGTTGGCTTCAACCTGCTGAAGCTCATGAAGGGACTCGGGCGTCTCTTTTTGTACCTGCACGCGGAGGCGGCCGGATTCGCAGAATTCCTGTCGGCGTTCGTACGGTTCTGGCTATGCGATGCGCCTCAGCTCAGGCATCCGCTGTCGTCTCGCTGCGGTTTGCTGAAGTTGGGTTTTGCATGATCGACTATATAACATTCTGTAAACTAATTGGAGTCTTCAGGCATAAGTGTGGGTCGTTGTGCGGGGTAACGATGGCGTTATGAACAGGCTGCGGCATTTTCCGCAGCCTGTTTGTAACGCCGCCTCCCCAAGTGGTCGAAGGGTTGTGAACAGCCATCCGGCCGGCCAGCGCGTTTCAAGGCGCTGGCTGGACGGACGGATGGCTGTTTGCAACCCGCCACGGCACCTCCCTGCGTGACGGGCCGCAGCTTCCGCCGTCGTATCCCCGAACTTGCAAAAAGTCATCCGATTCCTAATAATGGTGTTTTGGCAAACCCTCCATTATCACGAAAGGACATCGGATGACGGCCAATAGTCTACTGAAGAATCTCCTCCATATCAAGGGGACGGTTGTCGACAGCTTCGATCTCGGGGAAAACGCGAAAGGCGAGCCCTCGCTCGTCGTGCACGTCCACGTCGGCAAGGGGCTCCGGTGGCGCTGCCCTGTCTGCGGAAAGAAGTGCCATGTCCATGACTACGTCTGCGACGAGGCCTTCTGGCGCAGCATGGACCTCGGACCCGTCGAGGTGCGGATCGGCGCCCGGGTTCCCCGCGTGCGCTGTCCCGTGGATGGCGTGGTGACCGCAGCCGTTCCATGGGCCAAGCCGGGATCGCGCTTCACGACGGACTTCGCGTTCTCGGCGGCCTGGATGGTCAAGGGCGGGCTCAGCAAGAAGAAGGTCTCCGAGCGCCTGAGGACCGACTGGGAGACGGTCGGACATCTCGTCGACCTCGTCTGGCACGAGCTCGAACCCGACGTGAAGAAACGATTCGACGGCCTGGTCAGGATCGGCATCGACGAGACCAGCTATCGCAAGGGGCACAGCTACATCACGGTTGTCGTCAACCACGACACGAACACCGTCGTCTGGGCGCACAAGGGCCACGGTAAGGAGATCATCGAGATGTTCTTCAGCGAGCTGACGGAAGAGCAGCGCGCGTCGATCCTCCTCGTCTCCGGTGACGGCGCGCGGTGGATCACCGACGCGGCGAAGGACTTCTGCCCGAACGCCAGGCGCTGCGTCGACCCGTTCCACGTCGTCGAATGGGCGAACGAGGCGCTCGATTCGATGCGCATCGACGCCTGGCGCCGTGCCCGCGCGGCTCTCGCGGAGATGGTGCGCAAGAGCAAGGAGGGCGGATCGGCGAACGACAGGGATGCAAGGGAACGGATCCGGCAGGCGAAGAAGGATGTCGAGCAGATCAAGCAGTCGAAATACGCGCTCGGCAAGAATCCCGAGAATCTCACGACGAAGCAGCAGGAGCGGCTGGCGCTCATCCAGGCCGGGGATCCCCAGCTCATGCGAGGCCACGCGATGAAGGAGAAGCTCCGCCTCATCTTCAAGCTGACGGACCCGACGCTCGCCGAAGAGGAGCTGGACGGGTGGCTCGGTTGGGCGCAACGGTGCCGTATCCCGGCGTTCGTCGAGCTCGGACGCAAGATCAGACGGCACAGGGAACACATCCTCAATACGGTGCGCAACGGACTGAGCAATGCCCGAATCGAGGCGACGAACAACAAGATCAAGTTGCTGCTCAGGGTCGCCTACGGTTTTCGCAACATCGACACCATGATTGGCCTCATCATGCTGTTCTGTTCGTCGATCGAAATTCCGTGGCCTGGCAGAAAGCAGAAAGAACCAATAAACAAAGGCGCTATCACGACTCAGGTGGCCTGAAGTGACCCACACTTATGCCCGAAGAGCCCATTTTTTGCTTGTCTACCGCACCAAGAAACGGAACTCTTGTCGATTCGATCTTCGTCT
>CADAKR010000205.1 GCA_902788545.1 uncultured Coriobacteriaceae bacterium | reverse complement strand
ACCGGGAATCGTGCCCGTCTTCCACGAGACGAAGTTCGCGTTGGTGCCTGCGGCGAACAGCGATGCAGCGGCGCTCGTCAGCTCGTCGGCATTCCAGGCGGCATCCCATTGCTGGTAGGTGTAGGCGGCCTTGTCGGCGTCGAACATGGCCATGACCTCTTGCATGCCCTTGTAGGCGCTGTTGTCGTCCTCGGCTGCGAAGTACACGAACTTCTGGCTCTCGAGTCCGCTGAGGGTCGTGACATCCCATTGCCCGTCGACGAACATGCACGCAGCGTACAGGTCGGGGTACTCGGAAGCGAGGATGAGCGTGGTCATGCAGCCCATCGACTGGCCCGTGCCGTAGATCCGGTTGGTGTCAACGGCGTATTCGGCCGACATGGCGTCGATGAAGCGCTTGGTCATCTCGACGTAGTCAGTCGTGGTGTAGCCGCTATGGTCGTCGAGGATGGTCTCGGGGTACGTGGGCACGAGCACGATGCTCTCGTTTTCCGCTTGCCATTCGTCGCTGGCCCATACGAGCGCGCCGAGCCCCTGGGTCAACGAGCGCGTCGCGTCGGCGCCCGCGCAGCTGGAATCCGCGATGAAGACGACCGTCGGATAGCTTTTCGAGGCGTCATAGTTTTTGGGAAGGAACACGTTGTAGGTGATGGACTTTCCGGTCTGGGCATCGGTGTAAGTCTTCTGCTCGAAGGCGCCGGCGAATTCGCTGACGAGCGCCTCCTCGTCGAACGTGGCGTTCGTCGCCGCGGCCGTAGTGCTTGCCGCCTGGCTTGCATGGGCGTTGCGGCCGGATGCGCTTGCAACCGAGCTTGCCGATGCGCTTGCAGCTTGGCTCGAGGCGCTTTGCGTGGCTGACGCGCATCCACATGCCGCCAGCGCACAGGCGAGCATGAGCGCGGCGGTCAAAACCAGTTTCGATGCTTGTCTCATGGGCTTTCCTCCTCAGTTATGGGCTGAATCGATGGGATGCTGGACATACCGTCATCCGCTTCGTGTATGCCCATGGTAACCGAGATTGCTTAAAGGTTTCTTAAAAAGCCCGCCGCACCAGAGCCCAACCGGCTCACGGCGGGTATCGTTTCGTGCGTGAAAGACGTATAATGCCTGTTCGTCGCCATGATGTGATCAACGATGCAAGGAGATGGGCGTGCAGGGCGAAGGAAAAGACAACACGAGCGAGGTCAGCGCCGCCTCAGTGGAGCCGCGGCTTTCGGGATTGCTGCCCGTCGGCGTGTTTTTGGTGCTGTTCATCGGGTCGGGCATCATCATGAACGACTTCTACAGCATGCCGGCCATAGTCGCGTTCCTCTGCGCGCTCGCCGTTGCGTTTATGCAAAACCCGCGTCGCCCGTTTGTCGAGAAGCTCGAAAGCGCGGCAGCCAGCATGGGCGAATCGAACGTCATGATCATGTGCCTCGTGTTCGTGCTTGCAGGCGCATTCACGGGTGCGGTGAAATCGGCCGGCGGTGTCGAGAGCACCGTGAACTTCGCGCTTTCCATATTGCCCACGGGAATCGTGCTGCCGGGCCTGTTCCTCGTCGCCTGCTTCATCTCGATTTCGATGGGCACGTCGGTGGGCACCATCGCCGCGCTTGCGCCCATCGCCATCGGCGTGGCAGACAAGACGGGGCTTGCCGGCGCGCTGTGCCTGGGCGCCATCGTGGGAGGCGCCATGTTCGGCGACAACCTCTCGATGATCTCCGATACGACCATCGCCGCCACGCGCACGCAAGGGTGCGACATGGACGCGAAGTTCAAGGAGAACTTCAAGATCGCCCTGCCGGCTGCGCTGGTGACGTTCTGCGTCTTTTTGGCAATTGGCCTGGGGAGCGAATACACGCTCGACGGCAATCTGGAGTACAACCTCTGGCAGGTCCTTCCTTACGTTGCCGTGCTTGTCGCCGCGCTGGCAGGCGTTAACGTCTTCGCCGTCCTCATCGGCGGCACGGTGCTCTCGATCATCGTGGGCCTTGCGCTTGGCACCATCCCGCCCGACATGGCCTTCGTGGCCATTGGCTCGGGCCTGGACGGCAAAAGCGGCATCATGAACATGTACGACATCACGGTGATCTCCATCATCTGCGCCGGCATCATCGGGCTTGTACGCGACAACGGCGGCATCGAATGGATACTGCAGAAGGTCGGCGGCCTTATGCATGGCAAGCGCGGTGCGCAGTTCGGCATCGCGGCGATTTCGTCGCTTGTTGACGTGTCGACTGCAAACAACACGGTCGCCATCGTGATCGCAGGGCCCATTGTGCGCCAGATTGCCGATGAGCACGGCATTTCGCCTCGGCGAGCGGCGTCGCTCATCGACATCTTCACGAGCGTATGGCAGGGCATCATTCCCTATGGCGCGCAAATGCTCTACGCAAGCGCGGGTGCGGCAGCGGCGGGCATGGCCGTGGCGCCCCTCGAGATACTGCCGTTTTTGTTCTACCCCTATTTGCTGGCGGTTTTCGCCCTGGGCTTCATTGCCATTTGGGGCAACAGGCAAGAGCGTGCCGAAAAGTAAAAACGCCTAACAATTATTTTGGGGCACGTTAGCCGCCATCGGAATCCAGCAGCGGGGAATGGCATGGATGCGGGTTTTCAGCGGCGGTTTGGTATCATCGCTACATGGATTACCTTGCAACATTCCTCGAGGGCGTGATCACGTTCGTCTCGCCGTGCCTGTTGCCCATGTTGCCGCTCTTCATCGCGTACTTCGCCGGCGGCTCGGGTACCGAGGCGGCGCGCGAGGGTTCGGGCAGGGCCGGGTTCGCCGCGCGCATCGGCGGCTTCGTGCTCGGTTTCACCCTCGTGTTCGTGGTGCTCGGCGCCACAGCAGGTGCGCTTGGCGGCTTGCTTTCGCGCTACGCTACGGTGGTGAACGTGGTGTGCGGTGCCATCGTCGTCGTTTTCGGCCTGTACTACGCGGGCGTGTTCAAAAGCGCGTTGCTCGACCGTACCTTGAAACCCGATATCGACGTCCGTCCCCAGACGTTTTCGTCTTCCATCCTCTTCGGCATCGTGTTCGCCGTGGGCTGGACGCCGTGCGTGGGCGTGTTCCTCGGTTCGGCGCTCGCCCTTGCGGCGGTCAGCTCGTCGATGCTGAAGGGCGTGGCCCTCTTGCTGTGCTACTCTATCGGACTTGCCGTGCCGTTCGTCATCAGCGCCTTCGCGATTGACCGGCTCGTGGGGGCGTTTGATTTCATCAAGCGGCACTACCGGGTGTTCAACGCCATCTGCGGCGGGTTGCTCGTCGTCATGGGCGTTCTCATGATGACCGGACAGCTTGAAGCGCTATTGCGCCTGGCGATGTGATCGGGAGAGGTGCTGCCATGGACCGTGGGAAGAGCTCGAAAGCAGGAGCGGT
>CADAKR010000204.1 GCA_902788545.1 uncultured Coriobacteriaceae bacterium | reverse complement strand
TGGTTTCCTGCTGCCCATAGGCCGATTCTATCGCATTGCACGCGCCGGGTATCCGAAGCGCGCAGATGTTCCAACGTATCGTGAGGGGATTCTACGATACACTGGGCATGTTGATCAGCATGAGAGAGAGGGCGGTGCCATGGGTTATCTGGGTGAAGACATCGGCAAGTTGGGATTCGGGCTCATGCGTCTGCCGCGGCTTGCGGACGGTTCGTTCGACCACGACCTCATCTGCGAGATGGTCGACGAGTTTTTGGCCTCCGGGTTCACGTACTTCGACACGGCGTGGGTATATGGCGGCAGCGAAGAGGAAATCGCCAAGGCGCTTGTGCAACGCCATCCGCGTGAAAGATACCAGCTGGCCACGAAAGGCATCTCGTGGATGGGATGCAGGACTCCCGAAGAGGCGCAGTCGCATTTCTTCCAGTCGCTCGAGCGGACGGGTGCGGGATACTTCGACTTCTACCTGCTGCACATGACAGGCGGGCCGCGTACCCGCGTGTACGACGATCTGGGCATGTGGGATTTCGTGGCGCAGAAGAAAGCCGAAGGGCTCATCCGCCACATCGGGTTTTCGCATCATGGTAGCGCGGCCGAACTCGACGAAATCCTGACCGCGCATCCCGAATCGGAGTTCGTGCAGCTGCAGGTGAACTACCTCGATTGGGACAACCCCATCAACCAGAGCCGCGCGTGCTTGGAAGTCGCCGCCAAGCACGAGGTGCCGGTTGTGGTGATGGAGCCTTTGCGCGGCGGGCTGTTGGCCGAGCCGCCCGACAACGTGAGAAAAGTGTTCGCCGACGCGGGCGATGCGTCGCCCGCTGCTTGGGCGCTGCGCTTTGTGGCAAGCCAGCCTAATATCATCACGATCCTTTCGGGCATGAACTCGATGGATCAGATGCGCGACAACATCAAGGCGCTGAAGGGCTTCACGGGGCTTTCGGCTGCGGAGATGAAGGTCATCGACGAGGCGCAAGCCGCCCTGAACAGTTTCGACCTCATTCCGTGCACGGCGTGCAACTATTGCGCGAAGGTGTGCCCGCAGGACGTGGCCATCTCGGCGTCGTTCTTGACGTTGAACGCCGACATCATGTTCGGCCGCCACGTACAGGAATGGCTCAACGCCAGCTCGGACAGGCAGAAGCCGAGTGCGTGCATCGAATGCCACGCCTGCGAGGAGGCGTGTCCGCAAGGCATTGCCATTGTGGATGAGCTGAAGCGCGCCGCCGCGGTTATCGGCTAGCTAGGGCGGGGTTCGCCATTGCGCAGGTAATCGATTCGCGTTGCCGATTCGTCAGATGCCGAGCGCGGATTGGTAGAGCTGCTCGTCGCGTTTGCCGAACACGTTGAACACGACGGTTATGTCGGCATCGTGATCGGCGAGCCAGGTGCGCACGGTGCGCACGGCGATTTCGCAAGCTTCTTCCTGGGGAAAGCCGAACACGCCCGTGCTGATGCAGCAGAACGCGACCGAGCGCAGCTTGTAGGCGGCGGCAAGGTCGAGGCAGCTGCGATAGCACGAAGCCAGCTGCTCGCGGTGCTCGTCGGTGGGATAACCGTTGGCGATGGGCCCGACAGTGTGCAGCACGTGCTTTGACGGAAGATTGTACGCGTCCGTTATCTTGGCAGTGCCTGTCGGCTCCTCGTGGCCTTGGGCCTGCATGATGTCGTTGCACGCGATGCGCAGCTGCACGCCGGAAAACGTGTGGATGGCGTTGTCGATGCAGAAATGACCGGGCACCCAGCAACCGAGCAGCGCGCTGTTCGCCGCGTTCACGATGGCATCGGCCTCCAGCGTGGTGATGTCGCCGCGCCAGACGCGCAGGCGCTCATCGTCGGGGCACACGGCCGCGTCGTCGACTGTGGCGATGCCGGCTTCGGCGATCTTGGCTTGCAATAGCTCGTCTTGTTCGGCCAGCCACCCGTCGTCGGCGGGAAGGGGAGGGCGCGTGTTCACAAGCGCGCGAAACGTGTCCCACAGCTCGGTTGCGCCTGCGCTGGCGGGCGCGGCGACGCCCCGCTCGGCGCACAGGCCGTCCACAAGGTGCTCGAGTAGCTCCTTCTCGCGGGTCTCGCTTGTCATAGTCGCCTCCGTTCCGCATAGGCCAGCCGATGCTTCAGGGTGTTCAATCGCCCTTATCCTAGCAGGTCGACAGCTTCATGCAAGCAAACACGCCATCCCGTGCGAAGCGGAATGGCGTGCTTGTGGACGAAGGGCCGTCGATGCGGCAGACAGCTCTTCGCGATGGCGTTTGCCCTGGCGGGTTATTCGCGCACAGCGTAGGTCACGTTCGCGCGCGTGCCCTCGCGGGCAGGCAGCTCGAACAGGTGGTAGTGCAGATCCAGGCAGCGCTGCACTTCCTTGCAGTAGGCGGACTCGGGGTCGTCCTCGTCGCCCCAGGCCAGTGCGTTCGTCGGGCAGTCCATCACGCAGTACTGCGGATGGCCTTCCGCCACGTTCTCGGCGCAGAACGTGCAGCTCTTCTGGTAGATTGGCTGCCAGCTCATGCGCAGGTTCGGGTAAATGCCCTGCGGACGGTCGATGCCCGCGCCCGAGCCGTTCGTGCGCACGGTGATGCGGAAGTCGTCGTCTTCCAAACCGTTTCCGACTTTGCATGCCATCGAGCAGGTCCAGCAGCCGATGCAGCGCTGGAGGTCGACCAACATCTTCTTAGCCATAGTTACGCCTCCTTACGCGTCTTCGTACTTGCGGATATTGCAGACCGAATCCCAGTAGCAGTCGGTCCCGCCGATCTCGGTGCACATGGGCTCGACCCAGGAGTTTCCGATATGCCCGGCGGCCACCCAGTCGTTGAACCACTTGTCCTCGACTGCCGTCTGGGAGTCCAGGTTGGGGCACTGGTGAACCATCTCGGCGTAGGTGCCCTCCTCAAAGTGCTTGCGGCGCCAGCCAAACCAGACGTGTACGGTGCCCTCGGGCACGCACTCGTCGATCTCGAGGCGGGTCACCACGTGGCCTCGGCTGTTGTAGACCTCCACCTTGTCGCCGAACTTGAGGTCAAGCTTGCGCGCGTCCTTGGGGTTGATGCGGGTAGAAGGCGTAGTGCCGGACAGCTCCACGGTGATGGGGTCGTCCGTGAAGCTCGACTGCATGAAGAAGCGCTGGCGCCCGGTAAAGAGCTGGAACGGGTAGTCCGGCTCCTTGCCCAGGTAGTTGGGCTCAATGGGATGAGTGATGGCCAGCCCGAAGTCCTTGAGGCGCTCGGCGTAGATCTCAAAGCGCCCGGTGTCGTTGTCAAAGACCTCCTTGGGGTTCATCCACGGGTTCCAGGGGAAGTCCGGCACCGCCGCGCGAATCATCTTCTCCTTCTTGAGGCGCTCGTAGGTGATCTTGGGCTGCACGCCGGCTACCAGCGGAT
>CADAKR010000203.1 GCA_902788545.1 uncultured Coriobacteriaceae bacterium | reverse complement strand
GAGCATCGCCCACTCGGCGCTTCCTTCGTTACAGCCAACAGCAAGTGCCATACGATCGCATTTCGCCGTCCTGCCCTCGGAGATGAAACGCTCGAGGCGTCCCTGCCAGTCGTCATTCGGCATACCGTCGCAAATAAGCACTACTAGCGGACGATAGGCCCTTGACGGGGTCTTCTCCTTGTCTTCGACTATGGCCCGAGCGACGTCAAGCGCTCCCCCCAACGGGGTCATCCCCCCAGCGGTAAGGTCAGTATATTCGAGCTTCGAAGCGCTCGTCGGGCCATTGGTGACCTCCGTGACGCCACCATTTCCGAAGGTAATAATCGACATCAGATATTCGGAGGCAAGCGTTTCTTCACGCTTCAGCGAGCCGAGCATGTCACGGACCGCCTTGTTCAGCGTTTCGATCTTTCGGTCGTACCCCATAGTTCCGCTTGTGTCGAGGAGCAGTATGATAGGAAGGGGCTTTGCTTTTGAAATTACGAAGTCTGCAGCGTTGAACTTTGCCATTTTGCCCTCCTTGCAAATCAGCTATATGTACACTAACGTTGATTGCTAACTCAATCATTTCCATTATAAAACCAAGCAGGTAGGCGGGGTGTTACTCAATGCGGTCATCCCGCCTATTGCTATTCGCATTATTTCATCATCAAGCCTTCCCGCCCATTGCCCAATAATCAATATGACTAAAATATTATTTTGTCATTCAACGAATCACTTAATGCGAGTGTTCGCAACAGCGCACATAATGCTTGTCAGGAGGTTTCACGATGGACGAGAAGATGACGACAGAGGAAATGGCCAAGATGCTTACCGGATCTCTCGGGCTGGAAGACGACGCGCGCTCGCGGCTGCTGTGCACTTTGGGTATTCTCATGCAGTTCACTGACGCGGATCACGGCCTGACCGCCACGGACATCCGCGACATACTCGCCGCTCGCAGCGGCTCTGGCAAACGTCCGTCTGAGCCGTCCGTCCTTTCCGATATCAAGGCCCTTGCGGAAAGCGGGTTGCCCGCCGTAGTAATTGAGCGCCCAGCCCGCGGAAAGGCAGACGGGTTCAGGTGCACCAGGGCTTTTCTCACTGATGCGCAGGTTAGGCTTCTCATTAACATTGTGCGCACATGTAAGTTCATTACGCTTGACGAATGTCGACAGTTATGCGACGCCCTTGAAGGGCTTGTCTCTATATACCAGCAAGACAAGATCGTTGGCGAGGTCTATGTAGATGAGCGCCCCCGTCCGACAGAGCCAGACGTGTACGAGGCGGCCGACATCGCCACACGGTCAATCGAACTCGGCAAGAAGATGGGCTTTAGGTACTGCTACCACGGCCTCGATGGTAAGGAGCATTTGATCGATGCTCCCGATGGCGGCCATGAATTCCACGAGACCCCCATCGCGCTCATTTTCAGCAACGGTAACTACTATCTCGAAACGTGGCCTGAAAACCCGAACGAAGTCCTTCCTAGGAAGCATTTCAGCCGACGGCTCGACCGTATCAGGAACCCCAGGGTCCTCGACACCCCAGCCGAAAAGAACGATGACATCGACACTCTCAAGCGCAGCGTTCCGAGGAGAATCGGCCAAACCTTCGACATGTTCGGGGACGGCGTGGAGCGGCATCTGTTCCTGAAGGTGAGCGCCCTTGCATCAAACAACGTGCTCGCCAGATTCGGTCATGCATGCAAATTCGAGAACGTCGCCGTCGGCGAGGATGGCATCGAATACGGCTATTTGCTCGTGTCGGTGCAGCTATCTCCCACGTTCTACAGATGGCTCTGCGGGTTCGGCTCTCAGATCCAGATCACCCATCCGTTCGACGAGCTTTGGGCGAGAGGCGGTTCGTGGGCGAGGCACCCTGCCTCGAAGCGCCCGTTCGCAAGTCTCGTCGAGGACTACGAAGCGGCTGTGGCCGGATACACCGCACATCTTAGAGAGGCGCTATCCCCCTATGAAGATTAGACGTCGAATCGACGAGAAGGATCTGCTGAAGATGCTCGGCATTCCTTCGTTTCGCCATATGTCCAAAGACAAGCTCGCAAGCTTCGTGTCTGCGCTTCCTGATATTGATCCCGATGTCGCCAAGAAGGCCCTCGAGCAGTTTCCGGACCTCTCTACAGCAATAACCGAGATCGTCGGCCACTACAGGGGTATCGTCTCAGAATGCATTGCCGGCAGCGATGCCGACACGCGCCTTTGCCTCGTAACCTGCGCTTCGATCATAGACTCCATACAGCACGAGCTCGAAAGCGAGGCACTCACATTTGAGCAGCGCGAGACGCTCATTGGGCAATCGGTGGGGCTCGTCCAGATGATGCGCACGATTGACGCTGACGGCAAGCGTTTCCGAACTCGAATCGTCTATGCGTCATCCGTTGCTCTTGGACTCGTAGCGGCCGCTCTTGTCTCCGTCCTCGGAAGCAGAACCGATTTCCAGCTCCCAACTTTGAGCCAAGTTGCGAGACGTGCTTAGCAAAGTGTCTCTCAACCTTGCTGTTTTCGTTACATCCTGTATTTCCCCAGAATTCGACTGAGCCAATCAGTGTATCTATCGCGCATAGCAAATGGGCTCAATACTTCTGCGCCATCGCCGAGCATCGCTATCCAGCTATAGAGGACAGGGCTCTCACGCACGGGAACGGTCACGATGGCAGTATCCTCATCATCAGATGGCACCGCGTTCACGTCACGACCGAAGCGATCGACGACAACGTTCATCAAATCGGCATCCACTTTTATTGTCGCAACAACACGTTTGCCGTCGTACATGCCGAAGGCAGTCCTTGCGGCTTCCTCGGGGTCGTAGCGCGCTATGATCTCGTTGCGGTCAACGGGCTCGCCAGTGATGACAATCTGGCCCATGCGGTCGACTCGGTAGTTGCGAATATCACCGTCGGGTGCGCTGTAGGCAACCAGGTAGTAATTGCCGTCGGAGTAGGTCAAGTTCACCGGCGTCACCACGTGCGCCGCACCTCCCTTGCGGGCGACACGCTCCTTGCCGGCACCATATTTGTAGTAGCGGAATGACACCTTGCTTTTGCGGGCCATGGCGTCCTGCAGCAGGTCGACTGCCACGAAGTCGGACCGGTCTTGCCTCTTGGGGCGCCCGTGCACGTGTACCTGCTTGTTGAGCGCCTTCCTCTCATCGGTTGAGGCCAGCTGCCGCACCGACTTCACGAGCGCATTGGAGGCCCCGTCGGAGAGGAACCTGCTCGACTGCACCGCGTCGACGAGCAGCGTGAGCTGCGAGAGCTCGAAGTCGCGCTCGGCCAGCGCGTACTGCACGGGCTGCCGCTTGAGCTGCCGTATGTCCATGCCGAACTCCCGGAGCGTCTCGATGTCGCGGTAGATCCCCTTGCGCTCGGCGTCGATGCCCCTG
>CADAKR010000202.1 GCA_902788545.1 uncultured Coriobacteriaceae bacterium | reverse complement strand
CGCGTCGCGGGAATCGTCGATGCGGTCGATGGTGATGGTGTCGCCATCCTGGGAGATGGTGACAAACGGGCGGAACGTCCTGCTCAGTTCGCCCTTGGGGCCCTTGGCGGTCACGGACAGGCCGTCAATGGTGACGGTGACGCCGGCAGGAACGGTGATGGGCATCTTGCCGATACGAGACATACAATCGCTCCTTTCCTACCAGACGTACGCGATGACTTCGCCGCCGACGCCCGCCTTGCGCGCGTCGCGGTCGCACATCACGCCCTTGCTCGTCGAGATAATCGCAGTGCCGAGGCCACCGAGCACGCGGGGCAGCTCGTCCTTGCCAGCGTAAATGCGCAGGCCGGGCTTCGAGATGCGCTTGATGCCGCGGATCGTCTTGGCCTTCTTCTCGCCGTACTTGAGGGTGATTTCAAGCGTGCCGCGCGGCGCGCCGTCGACCACCTCGTAGCGTGTGATATAGCCTTCTTCGGCCATCACGCGGGCGATTTCGACGAGCTTCTTGCTCGTCGGCATCGACACCGTCTCTTTGCCCACCATATTCGCATTGCGAATGCGCGTGAGCATGTCTGCAATGGGATCGGTCAATGTCATGTTTTTCTCCTTAGTCCTTGATGAACCTGCCGCCTCGGTTCACGATCGCCCGTGGCGAACGCGCCTTAAGCGGCGGTACACCCGCACGTCACTCGTCTTACCAGGAAGCCTTCGTCACGCCGGGGAGTTCGCCCTTGTTGGCCAGCTCGCGCAGGCACACGCGGCACAGGCCGAACTTGCGGTAGTAAGCGCGGGGGCGTCCGCAACGCGTGCAGCGGTTGTGCTGGCGCGTCGAGAACTTCGGCTCGCGCTTCGCCTTGGCGATCATCGATTTCTTTGCCATGTACGTCCTTCTTTCTCATTCTCCGCGGGCATCCGACCCGCGGTTTTCACCTTGATGGGTTCTCCGTTTGAATTTAAGCGTCCTTGCGTACCTTGAACGGGAAGCCGAGCGCCTTCAGCAGCGCGAGGGCCTGCTCGTCATCTTCGGCGGTCGTGACGACCGTGATGTCCATGCCGCGCGTGCGGTCGATCTTGTCGTAGTCGATTTCGGGGAAGATCAGCTGCTCGGTGATGCCCAGCGAGTAGTTGCCGCGACCGTCGAAGCTTTCCGGGTTGATGCCGCGGAAGTCGCGGACGCGGGGCAGCGCCGTGGACAGCAGGCGATCCATGAACTCCCACATGCGGTCGCCACGCAGGGTGACCTTGCAGCCGATGGCCATGCCCTCGCGGATGTGGAAGCCGGCGATGGACTTCTTGGCGCGGCAGATCATCGGCTGCTGGCCGGTGATGGCGCGCATGTCGGCGATGGCGCCGTCGAGCACCTTCGCATCGGCTGCCGCAGCGCCAACGCCCATGTTCACGACGATCTTGGTGACGCGCGGAACCTGGTTGATGTTGGTGATGCCGAGTTCTTTCTCGAGCTGCGGCACGATCTCGTTCTTGTACTTTTCCTTCAAACGAGGAGTCATTTCTTCTTTCCTTTCCGATGGTTTAAACCCAGGATTTCCGACCCCAGGTCCCCTGAGCTCCTTGCCCAGGGGCCATGTTTCTCATCGACTTAGTCGATGTCCTTATTGCACTTCTTGCACACGCGGTGCTTCTTGCCAGCCTCGTCGAAACGGTGCGCGACGCGCGTGGCGGCCTTGCAGCTCGGGCACACGAGCATGACGTTGGAGACGTTGATCGGAGCCTCCATCGACATGATGCCGCCCTGCGGGTTGGCCTGCGTGGGGCGCTGAGCCTTCTTCACGACGTTGACCTTCTCGACGACGACACGGCCCTTGCTGGGCAGGGCGCGGATGATCTCGCCTTCCTTGCCCTTGTCCTTGCCTGCGATGACCTTGACGGTATCGCCCTTCTTGACATTCAAACCTGCCATTTGCCTGACACCCCCCTTACAGCGTTTCCGGTGCCAGAGACACGATCTTCATGTACTTCTTCTCGCGCAGCTCGCGGGCAACCGGCCCGAAGATACGCGTGCCGCGGGGGCTTCCGTCCTCGTTGATGAGGACGGCGGCGTTCTGGTCGAACTTGATGTAGGAGCCGTCGTTGCGGCGGACTTCCTTCTTCACGCGCACTACGACGCAGCGCACGACGTCGCCCTTCTTGACGCCCGCGTTGGGGATAGCTTCCTTCACCGAGCAGATGATCACGTCACCGAGGCCCGCGTAACGGCGGCCCGTGCCGCCCAGGACCTTGATGCACTGCACCTTGCGGGCGCCGGAGTTATCGGCAACTGCGAGCATGGATTGCATCTGAATCATTGCTGTACCTAACTTTCTTCCGTCGCCGCACTACTTGGCACGCTCGACGATTTCGAGCAAACGCCAGCGCTTCATCTTCGACAGCGGACGCGTCTCCATGATGCGGACGGTGTCGCCGATGTGCGCCTCGTTGTTCTCGTCATGAGCGTGGAACTTCTTCGTGGACGTCATCATCTTCTTGTAGATCGGGTGAGCCTTGCGCTCCTTGATCTGCACGACGATGGTCTTGTCGTTGACGTCGCTGATGACGACGCCTTGACGGACCTTGCGCAAATTGCGAGTTTCTTCAGCCATTGTCTTCCTCCCCGTACTAGTTCAGAGCACGCAGCTCACGCGCGCGCATCTCGGTCTGGATACGGGCGATGTCCTTCTTGACCTGACGGACGCGAGCCGTGTTGTCGAGCTGGCTCGTGGCCATCTGGAAGCGCAGGTTGAACAGCTCCTCGCGCGCCTCCTTGAGCTTCGCCGTAAGATCTTCGGCGGAAAGCTCGCGAATCTCTGCCGGTTTCATTATTGCTGCCCCTCACTTTCGCGATTGACGATCTTGCACTTGATGGGCAACTTGTTGATAGCCAGACGCAGGGCCTCCTTGGCGGTTTCCTCGTCGACGCCGGCGATCTCGAACATGATGCGCCCGGGTTTCACGACGGCCACCCAGCCCTCGGGATTGCCCTTGCCCGAACCCATGCGGGTCTCAGCAGGCTTCTTGGTGATCGGCTTGTCCGGGAAGATGGTGATCCAGACCTTGCCGCCACGCTTCATCTGACGGGTCATCGCGACACGGGCAGCCTCGATCTGGCGGTTGGTGATCCAAGCGGCTTCGAGGGCCTGGATGCCCCACTCGCCGTTGTTCAGCTTCGTGCCGCCCTTGGCCTTGCCCTTCATGGACCCGCGTTGCACCTTGCGGTGCGCTACACGCCTAGGAGATAGCATTTACTTCGCCCCCCTTTCGTTGCGGTCGTTGCGGTCGCGGCGGTCGCGACGCGGACGGGACGGACGGGACGTGCCCTCCAGCTGGGGCTGCGGAGCCTTCTGGCCGGGCAGCACCTCGCCGTGGTAGATCCAGACCTGCACGCCAATG
>CADAKR010000201.1 GCA_902788545.1 uncultured Coriobacteriaceae bacterium | reverse complement strand
CCCGTCGGCGATCAGGTCGATGACGTCCACTTCCTCGCCTCGCGCCAGAAGCTTCGCGCGCACGGACTTGTAAATCGCGGCGCAAAGCGAGCGGTTGTGCGGTTCGTTTTCGCTCGCCCCGATACCGTAGGGATGGTCGAACACGATGAGGTTCTTGGTTGCCATTGCTTTCTCCTATTATTGTTGACATCTGTCTCATAACTGACAAACTGAACGGTAGCACGCTGCGCTGCGGGCTGCCATGTACAACAAGGTGCCAAGCGTTCGTTATGAGACATAATCAGGACAACTGTCACGGAGACGCCATGGACTTACGCAAGGAAAGAACGTTGAAGTACTTGTCTCAGTCGCTTGTCGACCTCATGGGCGACAAGCCCCTGGCGCACATCACCGTGCGCGAGATCTGCGATAACGCCATGGTTCGGCGGGCGACGTTTTATCGCCATTTCAAAAGCAAGGACGAGCTGCTCTCCTACGTTTTGGCGCAGCGCCGCGAGGCGATTCGCGAACGAAGCCGCGAGGTTAACCGTGACCTGCCCATTTCGCAGTACTGCTCGGTCATGGTGAGGGAGCTGGTCGCCTACATCAAGAGCCGCCGTCCCGTCATCGAACGCCAGCGCCTGAACCCCGAGTTCGCCACGGAGATCCAGCTGATCGTCGACGACATCGGCCGTGATTTCGCATGCCGCCTTGAAGCTGCGAACGAGCCAGGTGTCGGCGAGCCGGCCGCCAGCGAGCCGCACGCCGAAACGCTTTTGCTCGCGAACTTCTACGCTGCGGGCTTGATGGGAGCCGTGCGCTGGTGGTTCAACGAATGCGGAGGTCAAGACGAGGAGTTGCTCATCAAGGCGCTCGACGACGTCAGTGCCAGGTTGTTCGGATAGCCGAAACGGTGAATAATGGCTATGGCGACCGAACGGCCGCTGCATTGCGAATAGCGTTGGCGCGGAGAGCGCAGATGCCGAAAGCGGGAATGAGATGGGCAGGATCTTCATAGTCGAGGACGACGACTCCCTTCGCAGGGAGCTCGCCACCGTTCTCGAGCTGGACGGTTTCGAGCCGCAGTTCTGCGCGGATTTCACGGCGGCCGCGCGTGAGGCGCTCGACGCGAAGCCCGATGCCGTCATCCTCGATCTGCGCCTGCCGGACGCAGACGGCCTCAGCGTCTGCCGCGGCATTCGAGCGGAAAGCGACGTTCCCATTTTGGTGCTCACCTCATCTGACGCCGAGTTCGACGAGGTTATGAGCATGAAGCTGGGCGCAGACGACTACCTGGCGAAGCCCTATCGCCCAGCCGTGTTGCTCGCGCATGTGGCGCGCTTGCTGCAGCGAGCCGACAATGCCCAGACCGCTCGCATCGAGTATGCGGGGATCTCGCTCGACGTGGCGCGGGCCACCGCGTCATGCGGCGGCAACGAGACCAGCCTTTCGCGCAACGAGACGTGCATCTTGGCAGCGCTCATCCGCGCGCGCGGTGCCATAGTGTCCAGGCAAG
Organism: uncultured Coriobacteriaceae bacterium; assembly: GCA_902788545.1. Taxonomy (GTDB): domain Bacteria; phylum Actinomycetota; class Coriobacteriia; order Coriobacteriales; family Eggerthellaceae; genus UBA9715. The sequence goes on along the minus strand of CADAKR010000201.1, from coordinate 1,921 downwards.
ACCTCATGCGCGAGCTGTGGGAAACCGACCAGTTCGTGGACGACAACACGCTCACGGTGAACGTGAACCGCCTGCGCAAGGCGCTTGAGCGCGCGGGGGCGCCCGATGACGCGCTGAAAACCCACCGTGGGCGGGGGTACTCGTTGTGAGAGTCTTCGAATACGCGCGCTCGAAGGCGGTTCCGCTTGTCATTGCTGCGTTCGCCATCGCCTCCGCGTGCCTCATCGCTGTCGTATGCGGGTGCCCTGCCGATGCCGTCTGCCTCATGGCGGCCGTCCTGGCCATATGCGCGGTTGCCGCGTGTGCGATCGACTACGTGCGCACGAAGCGCTTCTACAATCAGGCGAATGAGCTGGCCGATATGCTTGAGCATCCCTACCAGTTGCATTCGCTCATAGACGAGCCGACGTCTCCCGACCAGGTGATCGTGTTCGAGGCGTTGCGGGCGATGGGCGTCGCCTCTGCTGAAGAGGTGGCGCAGGCTAATGCCAAGACGGACGAGCATCGCGAATTCGTCGAAGGATGGGTCCACGGTGTGAAGGCGCCGCTTGCATCGTGTGAGCTCATCGCCGAGCGCGTTGCCGAACCGGAGCGCTCGCAGCTGGCCTCGGAGCTTGACCGCATCGAGCGCAAGGTCGACGCTGCCCTGTGGTACGCGCGTTCCGATTGCGCTAACGGCGACTACGTTATTCGCGAGGTGGCGCTCGTCGATATCGTCCGCCAGGTTTGCCGCGACAATGCGCGGTTTCTCATCGAGCAGGGCTGCATCCCCGACGTTGGTATCGACGACGATGTGAAGGTCTTCACCGACAAGAAGCAGGCGGTTTTCATCGTCACCCAGCTTGCCGAGAACGCCGCCAAGTACGGGGCGAGCTACTTGGGGTTCACGGCTGAACGCGCTACTTCGGCAGAAGGGTCGGGTCATATCGCGCTGCATGTGGAAGACGACGGCCGCGGCATTCCAGCCGAGGACGTGAGCCGCGTGTTCGAGCGCGGGTTCACCGGCACGCGCGGACGCGAAGACGCGGCATCCACGGGCATGGGCCTATACCTTGCAGCACGCCTCTGCGAACAGCTGGGCCTGGGGCTTTCCATCACATCGACCGATGGGGAGGGCACGTGTGCGACGGTGACCTTCCCGCTCGACCGTCGTCGTTTCGACGCGGGGGCTGTTGAAAGTGACACGAGCGTAAGGTAAGCGTAAGCCGAATCGATGGCACGGCAAAGTGCGTCTCTCTAGCATGAAAGCGCGGTTTGAATGCCAGAGAGACAAGGAGAAACGACAATGGAAAACAGGAAAGCCACGACAGCAGTTGCCGGATCGCCGTCGGCGTTGCTCGAGCTTTCGCATGTGGGCAAGGTGTATGGCGGCAAGGGCGTTATCACCAAGGCGCTCGACGACGTGTCGATGGCCGTGCGCAAAGGCGAGTTCGTCGCCATCATGGGTCCGTCGGGTTCGGGCAAGTCCACGCTTCTGAACTGCGTTGCCACCATCGACACCGCAACATCGGGTACCATCACGCTCGGCGGGCGCGACGTCACGCGCCTGCGCCGCGCCGATTTGGCGAAGTTCCGCCGTGACGAGCTGGGGTTCATCTTCCAAGACTCCAACCTGCTCGACACGCTCACGGGATTCGAGAACATCGCGCTGGCGCTTACGTTGCGCGGCGAGCGGCCGCACAAGATCGAGCAGTCCGTCAACGAGCTCGCGCGCGTCCTGGGTGTCGAGGAGGTGTTGCAGAAATACCCCGAGCAGATGTCCGGCGGACAGCGCCAGCGCGTAGCGGCGGCTCGCGCCATCGTGTCGGGCCCGCAGCTCATCTTGGCTGACGAGCCTACGGGCGCGCTCGACTCAAAGAGTTCCGCGGTGCTCCTAGACGTGCTCGAGAACATGAACAAGCACATGGGAGCGACCATCCTC
>CADAKR010000200.1 GCA_902788545.1 uncultured Coriobacteriaceae bacterium | reverse complement strand
TTTTCGGGGACAGGAGAGAAAAACCCAGAATGCATTCTGGGTTTTTCTCTCCTGTCCCCGAAAACCCACTGATTCGCGCGAACAGCGGTAAGGTGTCTGGAAAAAAGGGCCGAAAGGCGCATCTCATCAGGCAAAACATGCGGTATAATATAACCTTGATGCTAGTAATTGCCTCGGTACCGGCCTTGTGCGGCGTTGCCGCAGAAACGAAGAAGATGCCATGACAACGCGCAAGACCAGCAGAATCATCCAAGTCGCCATCCTCGTGGCTTTACTGTTCGCGGCAAACTCCGTTTTGGGCTATCTGCTGGCTTCAGAGTCGCAAAGGGCGATGACCGAGCAAATCCAGGGCCGCATGACGGACCTCGCCTGTTCCGCCGCAGCCTTGCTTGACGGCGATGAGCTAGCCGTCATCAGCGAGGCCGACCAAGGCTCGCCAGCCTTTAAGAAGGCTCTCCGTACGTTGGGTGCATTCCAAGACAACGTGAGCGTTTCCTACATCTACTGCTTGCGCCAGGTGGGACCGAAAGACTTCGAGTTCACGGTCGACCCCGTCGACAACCTGGGCCAATTCGGCGAACTCACGGTCTACACCGAGGCCTTGGGTCAGGCGGCTGCCGGAAAACCATCGGTCGATAACGAGCCATACGAGGATAAATGGGGCCGGTTCTACAGCGCCTACTGCCCCGTTTTCGACTCGGACGGCAACGTAGCGAGCATCGTGGCCGTCGATTTCGATGCAACGTGGTTCGAGAATCGCGTGATGAGCATCAACGGCATGACGCTCGTCAATACCCTAGCCTCCCTCGCGCTGGGACTCATCGCCTTGGTGCTGGTGGCACGCATGACGCGCGCCGAATCCAAGCACGTGAACAACCTCCTACAAGCCGAGCGCTACGATGCGCTGACGGGGCTGCCCAACATGGGCTACTTCCTCGAAGCCGCCGAAGTTTCCTACCAGGAGATGGTCGCAGCAGGACAACGGCCCGCGATGCTCTACATCGATTTCATCGGCATGAAGCTTTTCAACCAGAAGCGCGGCTATGCGGAAGGCGACAAGCTGCTGAAGGCCTTCTCGGAGCTTTTGGTTGCGCACTTCGGGAAGGAGCGGTGCGGGCGTTTCGGGCAAGACCACTTCGCCGTGTCGACGCATTCCGAGAATCTCGACGCGCGCCTCGACGACTTCATCGCGGAATGCGGCGCGATCAACAACGGGAAGAACCTGCCTATCAGCATCGGCGTAAGCGTCAGCAGGCCAGACCATCGCGTCGGGGTGAGCGCCGCCTGCGACCAGGCGAAGACGGCCTGCGAAAACAACCAGGACACGGTTCATTCCCGCTACCTGTATTACGACGAGGAGATGATGGCTCGCAGCGAACAGCGCCAGCACGTCATCGACAACATCGACCGCGCAATTGCGCAAGGCTGGATTCAGGTGTACTACCAACCCATCGTGCGCGTATCGACTGGCAAGGTCTGCGACGAAGAGGCGCTTGCCCGTTGGAACGACCCCGAGCGGGGAATGCTCTCTCCCGCAGATTTCGTCCCCGTGCTCGAAGACGTGAAGCTGGCCTACAAGCTCGACCTTCACGTGCTTGACCAGACGCTCGCCAAAATGCAGCGCTTTGCTGATGAGGGCCTGTATGTCGTCTCGGGCTCCATAAACCTCTCGCGTTCTGATTTCGAGGCGTGCGACATCGTGGAGGAAGTGCGCACCCGCGTGGACGCATCGGGCTTCGGACGCGAAAAGATAAGCATCGAAATCACCGAAAGCGCGCTCGGCAGCGATTTCGACTTCATGAAAACGCAGATCGAGCGCTTTCACAACCTGGGATTCCAGGTGTGGATGGACGACTTCGGCAGCGAATACTCGTCGCTCGACTACCTGCAAAGCCTTCCCTTCGACCTGATCAAGCTCGATATGCGCTTCATGCAGGGATTCGACGCGGAAAACGCCAAGAGCAAGATCATCTTGACCGAGCTGGTGAAGATGTCTCTCGCCCTGGGCATCGACACGGTCGCAGAAGGCGTGGAAACCAAGGAACAGGTCGACTTCCTGCGCAAGATCGGATGCTCCAGGATACAAGGCTACTATTACTGCAAACCTATTCCCCTCGAAGGCGTCCTCAAGCGCTACGAGACGGGTACGGCCATCGGGTTCGAAAACCCCGACGAGGCGGAGTATTACTCGACGCTGGGACGCACGAACCTCTACGACCTGTCGTCCATCCTGCGCAACGACGAAGGCGATGTCGAGGACTACTTCGACACGGTGCCCATGGCGCTGATGGAATGCACGGACGACACGTTCTCGATCCCCCGATGCAACCAGCCGTATCTCCACTTCCTATCGACGACGATTGGCGACGACCGTCTGGATATGGCAATCCCCTTTGCCGAAGTCGATCCGACAGGCGACAACATCTTTATCCAGGCGCTGCAAACATGCCGCAGGAGCGGCGGCCAGCTCACCGTCGACGAGACGCTCGCCAACGGGACAGTCGTGCATTCCTTCATCCGCCATATCGACACGAACCCCGTAACCGGGGCATCGGGCATAGCCGTTGCCGTGCTCGCAATCAGCAAGGAATAACCGACCGGGTGAAGAGCCAAAAGGGGACACTCCCCAAACGGCCCCTGGGTTCCCGGCAGGTTAGCGCGTCAGTTTTTCCATCCACACCATGTCGTAGGTGCGGCCGAATTTGCGCGCGCATCCGTGGAAGCGGCCGACGATGCTAAATCCCATGCGTTCGTGGAAACGCACGCTCGCATAGGTGAGGTACTCGTCTTCGGCCGGCGGGTACGCGATGCAGGCGTAGAGGTTGGTCTTGCCCCTGAGCGCAAGCTCGCGTTCGAGCGCGGTGTACAAGGCCCGCCCAACTCCCCTGCCCTGAAACGACTCGGCGATGTAGACCGAAAGCTCCACGCTCGCATCGTAGGCTGCCCGCTCCTTGAAAGGGCCTGCATAGGCGTATCCTGCCACCACGCCATCCCATTCGGCCACGAGGTAGGGAAAGCGCTCGAGCGTGCGGGTTATGCGCTTGGCAAACTCGCTTGAAGTCGGCGGCTCAATTTCGAAGGAAACGGCCGTGTCGCGCACATACGGCGCGTAGATCGCGGCCAACGCCACCGCGTCGTCGACCGTGGCGTTGCGTATGACGATGCCGTCGGCCATGCTGTCCCCTCCCCGAATCGCCAGTCGAAAATCACGAAATGAAAGTATAGAGGAACGAATGCCGACCGCTTCACCTTGAATTTGACAAATAATGCAGTGTGGAGTGTTCATCAAACGGCGCCGGATAGAGGGCATCGACGTGAACGAGAAGCGCCTGCAGCACCTTCAGCGCCAGCAGTTCGGCAAGCTTGTTTTAGAATAGCCTGCGCGCATCAACTGGCGAACCGACGGGTCAGCTCGTCAGCAC
>CADAKR010000199.1 GCA_902788545.1 uncultured Coriobacteriaceae bacterium | reverse complement strand
GCCACGGCGCATGGGCGACAAGCCCGAGGAGATCACCGTGTACGGCATCCAACCGGGCTCGCGCTACTGGTCCGATGTGGACGTGACCGACGGGAAGGCGTGCGTGGGCCTCGGCGCACAGCAGAAGTGCGCCATCGAGCTGGGCAAGCCGCGCACGTTTGCCGACAAGTACACGGGAGACGAATACGAGATTACGTTCGACGAGGCGGTGGGCAACACGACCACCATGAGCGTGTACCTCTCGCTCGATGATTTCAACCGCCTGTTCGACAAGGAGGCCGATAACTTCAGCGGCTATGCGTCGGACATGCCGCTGGCCTTGAACGGCCGCTACGTCGCCACCGAGATAACGCCCGACCAGATGCTGTCTGTGGCAGCGCAGATGCAAGACTCCATGGGCACGATGGCGCAATCGCTGCTGTACGCGGTCATTCCGCTGTTCCTCATCCTCATCTACCTGCTGACGAAGACGGTCATTGACCGTTCGGCGCGCTCGATTTCGTACATGAAGGTGTTCGGCTATCACGACCGCGAGATATCGAGGCTCTACATCCGCTCGATAACGACGACGGTGCTCGTGTCGCTCGTGCTGTGCTTGCCAATCATCGTGTTCGTCATCGACTTGCTCGTGCAGGTCATGATGACGCAGTACTCGGGCAACCTGGAAATCTGGATCGCCCCGCAGACATACGTCATCGAAGTGCTCATCGGCGCAGCCACGTATGCCGTGGTCGCCATGCTGCACATGCGCCGCATCCGAAAAGTGCCCTTGGCGCTGGCCATGAAAGTGCAGGAGTAGCCGCCTTTCCGGCGACCTAATCGCTCAGGTCGCGGTCGAGGGCGATGGAGAACCCGTAATCCGGGTAAAGCGCCTGCACTTCTGCGACAATCTGCTGGTAGAGGCCCTCGCGATTCTCTGCGGCGAAGTCGATGATGACATCGAACGAGATGCGCTTGCTTGCGGCATCGACGTAGAAGCCGTGCATCTGCAGCACCTCGTCATGCGCCATGACCGCACGCGTGATGGCCGAGCGCATCTCGACGACCGCATCGTCGGTCGTGTTGCGCGAATAGACGCCCACCGTGGCAAGCGCGATGCGATGCTCTTCGTAGACCGCCGCCTGCACGCGACGCGTCATCGTGTCTATCTCGGCAGCGGTCATGGTGTCGGGCACCTCGACGTGCACGGCGCCGATGGTCAGGTCGGGGCCGTAGCTATCGAGCAGCAAGTCATAAGCGCCGAGCACCTCCGGATCGGCGCAGACGGTGCGCTTCACGCCCTTTGCCAGATCGGGGTCGGGGCGGCTGCCCAAGATATCGTCGAGCGTCTCGCGCAGCATGTCGATACCCGCCTTCACGATGACGATGGAGATGAGGACGCCCACATACGCTTCAAGGCTGACGCCCGTGGCAAGGTAGATGAGCGCAGCGGCCAGGACCGACGCGGAAATGGCGGCATCGAACAGCGCGTCCTTGCCCGATGCGACGAGCGAACCCGAACCGACTTGCTTGCCCTTCGCGCTGACGTAACGGCCCAGGACGATTTTCACCACGACGGCGGCGGCCACGACGACGAGCGTGACGACCGAATAGTCGGCAAGCTCGGGCTCAATGATCTTGCGCACCGATTCGATGAGCGACGTGATGCCCGCGTACAGAACGATAGCCACGATGACCAGCGCCGAGAGGTACTCGTAACGCCCATAGCCCAGCGGATGTGCGCGGTTGGCCCTTTTACTGGCCAGCTTTGCACCGATGATCGTGATGACCGACGAGAGGGCGTCAGTGAGGTTGTTCACGGCGTCGAGCACGATGGCAATCGAGTTCGCCGCCAGCCCGACGGCGGCCTTGAACGCAACGAGCAGCACATTGGCCACGATGCCGATGATGCTCGTGCGCACGATGATGCGTTCACGCTCTTCGGGATTCATGCGGCTCCCCTCCCCGATTGGCCAAGTTGTATTGCCCTTATTATAGGCGCCGCGCCACGCCTGGTTTGCAGGCGTGGCGCGTCTTGCGCTTGAACAACGAGCGTGCTTGCGGCACAGGCGGCCGCATGCCCTGCGCTTACAGGGCGTCGGCGACGGCCTTCTTCACGTCGTCCATGTCGTACGTGGGCTCGAAGCGCGCAATGACGTTGCCTTCGCGGTCGACCAGCCACTTGGTGAAGTTCCACTTGACGTAGACCGCATCACCGTACTTCTTGTTGTTGGCATCCGCGAACTTCTCAAGGGCCTTGTTCTTGATGCCCTTGCCGAAGCCCTTAAACGGCTTTTCGGTGCCAAGGTACGCGAACAGCGGGTCGGCCGTTTCGCCATTCACGTCGATCTTCTTGAACTGCGGGAACTCAGTCCCGAACTTCAGCGTGCAGAACTCGTGGATCTCGTCATCGGAACCGGGCGCCTGGTCGGCGAACTGATTGCACGGGAAGTCGAGGATCTCGAATCCCTGATCGCGGTATTCCTTGTACATGGCTTCGAGCGGCTCGTAGTGCGGCGTGAACCCGCAACCCGTCGCAGTGTTCACGATGAGCAGCACCTTGCCCTTGTAATCGGACAGCGAAACCTCGTTGCCGTCGCGCGCGGTTACCTTGAAATCGTAAATGCCCATGGCTTTTTCCTTTCTTGGCGAATTCGACATCGCCATCGATTGTACGTGCAGCGAAGCTAATTGATGGTGTATTTTATCGGAATTACGATGTTTGTTAACTTAATGTTACTTTCAAACACGACCAGCGCACTTTCGCACATGGACGCAAGCCTTTGCGCCTAACCAGCCAAACCCGCAAGCACCTCATCGAGCGAGGTGGCGACAATGCGGCCGGTCTTGCTGTAAACAACCTCGCCGTTCCCGTCGATCACGATGGTGGCGGGAAGCCCCCTGATGCCGAAGAACCGCCGTACTTCCCAGTTGACATCGTAAAACACGGGAAACGTGAAGCCCTGCTCTTTGACGAAGTCTTGCGCTTTCGACAATTCGGACGTGCGGTCGGCGGCATCGAGCATGACGAACTGGATCCGATCACCGTACTTGTCGTACAGGGCCTGGAAATCCTGCATCTCGTCGATGCAGTACGGACACCAAGTCGCCCATACGTTGACGACGGTCGGCCTGCCGTTGGCCGTCTCTTCCATCATGACGGGGTTGCCGTCGGCGTCGAGCATCGTCAACGACGCAAACGCGCGATCGCTCCATGCGCCAGTCGAGCCCGCTTGGCTCGACGAAGCCGATACGGCCGCATTGCCCGCCTGGCTTGCAGCTGACGACGAGCTCGCACTGCCAGTTGGGCCAGCGGCACCCGACAAGGCGGAATAGGCGAAGTACGCCCCCGCGACGACCACGACAAGCGCGATCACGGCGATGACCGCTCCTGCTTTCGACCTCTTCCCACGGTCCATGGCAGCACCTTTCCCGATCACATCGCCAAGCGCA
>CADAKR010000198.1 GCA_902788545.1 uncultured Coriobacteriaceae bacterium | reverse complement strand
CGCCTCAATTACCAAGGGACATCGGCTCTACCCCAGTAAAAGTTACTCACACAATGCTCGATGCGGGAGACGCAGCCACATGGCGTCTTGCGCACGTGAAAGGCTAGAGCGCAACATCGTTCCGACAAGCCGCCCGCAGCCGCCATTAGCCAAAAGGACCTCTCTCCCGCCATTTGAACCAAAAGGGGAGTATCCCCTTTTGGTCCTTTTTGGCAACAGTCGCCATGGCTATGATGGCGATGATCACGCCTTTGCTCAGCTTCATAACGATCCCCTTTCTCGTCTTCGCACGCAGATTCGCATGCCGGCAAGCGTCAGGCTGACTGCGAATTGCGCTTTTCCTCTCGACACGCGCTGGTTCCGATTACGGTTGCGGCCGAAGAGGAAGCCGTCGTGGGCCCGCTGCTGACCTACAAGGGCGTGGAAATCAACACGGTCAAGCTCGAGATGGATGGCCAGACCCCCATGCTCCGCACGACGCTTTCCAATACGAACGACCGCGACGTAGAATTCGATTGCGACAAGTTCAAGGTCGTCAAGGTCGACGATGACAGCGATGTCGCGTTCAAGGCCGAGGAGCCCAAGGAGCTCAAGGCCTACGAGGCGAACGTCGAGTGCGAACTCAAGGCCGAAGAAAACGCCATGCAGGTAGGCGATAGGGCCTACGTCTTCTATGACGACCAGCTGCTCGGAATCTTCACGGTGGCATAAAAGAATTGCAAGAACGTCCTGCCGGTCATTCGCAGGGAATGCGGAAGTAGTCGAGCCACGCCCTGAACGTGTCTTGTGCGGCAAGGCAGGTATCCCGTAGAAAACCGTTCTCGCGCCCCCACTCAGAGAGACCGCGGTAATAGAGGGCTTTCATGTCGTCTGCTATGACGAAGGGAATCACCTTGTTTGCCAGGCATTCTTTGAGCATGACCAGTCTCCCCACGCGCCCGTTGCCGTCTTGGAACGGATGGATACGCTCGAAGCGCACATGGAAGTCGATGATTTCGTCAATCGTGTGCTCAGATGCGGGCGCATAACGCTCGAGTAGATCGTTCACGGCGGCTGGAACGTTTTCGGGGGCAGTGGTCGCATTTCCCGCCACCTCGTTTGGAAGGCGCTTGTAATCGCCGACAGCAAACCAGGAAAGACCGCTATCCGACGTTCCGCTTTTCAAGAGCCGGTGAAGCTCTTTCAGCATCAGCGCCGAAACCGGCTTAAGGGCGTTTTCGAGACAGTAATTCAAGGAGGTCTACCCCGAAGTTTGGGAGGATTATTCCGGGCTTGACCTGGACGGCCTCGGCTACTACGAGGCGCGCCGTGCCATATGGCTTTTCAACATCAAGCGCAACGCTGCGCTCACGAACTTGCGGTCGCAGTTGCGCAGGTTCAGCTTCTTGATGTCCGTGCTCTCGTACGCGAGGAACTGCAGCCACTCGACCAGGCGGATGACGTCGGAGAGCTTGAGCAGATGCGCGTACGACGGATCGCGCGTGTCGAGCAGCAGGCGGCAGGCCGTGTCCTTGCACCTGCACTCCGCAACGTCGTAGCCGTATTCCTCGATGAACGCGCGGACAACGCCGTAGCGCACGTCGCTCAGGGGGCGCGAGCTGGCGAAAAGCGCATCAACGATGCCTCGCAACAGCTCGACCGCCTCCGCCTCGTCGATGATCGAAACTTCGCGCACCTTGACGTCCTCATCGAAGCATGCGCGCACGACCTCTTCCTCGAAGATCGAGTACCCCGGGCGCGAGAAGTCGCCAAGGCCGTAGGTCTGCGCGTAGTGAAGCAGGCGATCAGCGATGATCTCGGCCAAGGACAGCTCGTAGACCGAGAAGGGGAAGCCCCGGTAGAACGGTGGCGGAACGTGTATCCCCAGGTTGCGCTTGGCAACCGTCACCATGTCGATGTTCGCCCAATCTGGGTTCGCCACGACGCGGATGTTGAACAGCTTGGCCAGCGACGCAATGACCACGGGCGGCTGGAGGTCCACGTAATGCTGGTCGGCATCGGGCTCGCGCACGAAATAGCCCTTCGAGAACAGGAAGTCTTTGAGAAGATCGCGCACAAGCACCGTCCTCCGCCGCAAGCGGTAGTCCGGAACGTGCCGAACCACCGCTGTGGTTCCAAGGCGGGCGATAGTGTCGGACTGACTAAGCGTGGTAGGCTTTCATGTGAAATAAGCCCGACTAGCTGCCCGCGCAAAGACATTATCACCCGAATCGACCTAATTGACGACCTGATTGGCAAACTTTTTAGTCGATTCGAATCCCGCACGACCCACGAGCATGCGCCGAACGTTTAAGGGATTCCTCGAGGAGCGTTGCCGGAACGGATTGCCGCGTATGTGGCCGCCTCATGAAATAGTGCTTCCAATCGGACTTGTGTGGTCACTGCCGCAGGACGCGCGTTCCACGACCTGGGGTTTTAGGGCCACACGGCGCCGAGTTACCTTGATTGCAGGCACACAACCCGCAATTTGCGCCAAACCTCGCTGCCTTTTGGCGCAAAATCGAGGTTGTGTGGTCGCCGTCACAAGCCGCGCAACTCGCGACCTGGGGTTTTAGGGCCACGCGGCCCCGGATCACCTTGATTGCAGGCACACAACCCGCGATTTGCGCCATTTTCGCCCCGCAGTGGCGCAAAATCGAGGTTGTGTGCCTGCCGTTTGAGGAAGGCGGGTGCTTTCGCGTGTCTTCAAACTGCAAGGGAGATTCGCCGGGCGCGATTCTGCACCCTTGAGCGCGCTCTCCAAGGCCTCGGTCCATCATGAAAAGGCACCCGGCGTGAACCGGGTGCCTGCTTGATTCCATATGCTGATCGCGGCTTACCGCGTCGTCTGCTTTACGGGCGTTCAAACCCTCATCGGCTCTCATCCCATCATCGGCAACCTGCGCCGAAACGCAAAACAGGCCGGGAGTTTTCCCGGCCTGCACTTTTACGTGGTGGAGATGATGGGATTCGAACCCACGACCCCCACGTTGCGAAAATTTAAAGGGTGATAAAACGGGGTTTCAGCGCTTTCTCCGATTTTGCAAACTTGTGTGTGACCTGTGGTTTTTCGATTCTGAGCTCTCTGTCGTATCAGAGATTTCAGGCCTTCCAACATCCAGTTGTTGGTCATTTGTTGGTCATATTGTTGGTCAAATGTTGGTCAGCAATTGGCCTTCGAATGGCTGTGGAAAACCGCACGGAAGGAGCAGGCATGAAATACACAAGCCGAGGGCTGCGCAGACGCCGGGACACCGACAAGTGGGAGGTGATCCTGTCGCACAAGGATCCGGCGACGGGCGAATCCGTGACGACCTACCATACCGTCGAGGCGAAGACCGAGAAGCAGGCCCAGAAGAAGCGCAACGAGCTGATTCTCGAGCTCGAGCGCAAGGGGAGCTCCATCGGCACGAACATGACCGTGCGCGACTTCATGGCCCATTTCATGGAGATAAAGGAGGCGTCGGC
>CADAKR010000197.1 GCA_902788545.1 uncultured Coriobacteriaceae bacterium | reverse complement strand
GCGATCATGATCGCCGTCAACATCGTGAACTTCTTCGTTCCGGTGTCCTATTACATCACGGACCAAAACGTGTACGAGCGCCGACCTTTCGGCTACGTCTACTACATCGTCATCTTGTACTACCTCATCACGGCCCTCGTGCTGACGAAGCGCTACGAAGGCGAGAACGGTGCACGGGCGTTCTTCAGGGTCACGTTGTTCATCGGGCCGGTGCTGATCGGCTCCGGGCTTCAGTTCGCGTTCTACGGGCTTTCGCTGGCGTGGCTGTCCTCGGCACTGGGGCTTACCGGCATGTACATGATGCAGCAAAACGAGTTAGCCTATATCGACGCGCTCGTGGATACCTACAACCGGCAGTACCTGAACCACGTGCTTTCAGCATGGATATCGCGGGGCGAGAACTTCTGCGGAGCATTGCTCGACATCGACGGCTTCAAGAACATCAACGACAACTTGGGCCACACGCAAGGAGATGCCGCGCTGAGGGATTTCGCCGACGCACTCAGGCGATCCCGTACGGAAGGCGAATGGGTGTTTCGCTATGCCGGTGACGAGTTCATCGTGCTGAAGAGGGCCGACTCGCCAAGCGGGCTTGACGCGTATCTGGATAACTTGCACGGCATCCTGGACGAATACAACCGCGCAGACCGTCCTTATAAACTGGAAGCGTCCTACGGGACAAGCTATTTCCAGGAAGGCGACGTGGACGCCTTCATCCGCGAGATGGACGACAACATGTACGCCATGAAAAAAGAGCATCATCGGAATACGGCCGAAGCATAAGGTTTAAGCGAGGGCTCCATGGACACCGACGACCGAGCAGCAGGAAGCGTCAGCGCGCCCAAAGCGCAGCCGATTGCGGGCATCCTGATCGTATGCCTCGACGTTCTGCTCGCGGTGGGGCTTATGACGTTCGCCAGCCCTTGCATCCATCTTGACGGAGCCGGCGAGCCAAGTTGCCTTTGGGCATCGCGAGCCATGCTGGGCGTAAGCGCGGTTGTGTTCATCTTGGCAGTGGTGCGCGTATTCGAGACTGATGAGGGGGAGCGGCGCGGGCTCTCGCTGGCATGCGCGCTTTCGGGGCTGCTGGTAGCCGCCATGCCCGGCCTGGTCATCAGCCTGTGCGCCGATCCGGCTATGGCGTGCAACGCCGTCATGCGCCCGTTCGCCCTGGCTGTCGGCGTGTGCATCGCGCTCGTCGGCGGCATCGACCTGTCGCGGCGCCTCCTGGCACTGCGACCCGCACCCGAAAACGGAGATCGCTAACGCCCTTCAACACCAGCTTGCAAACAGCGCCCCCTAGGCGTCAGGCGGCGTGGCGCTTGGCGTCGAGGGCCCTATTGCGAGCGAAGACGATCCAGTTCACGACCAGCGCCGCGAGGTTGATGAAGTACACTGCCAGCACCCAGTTGATCGTGCCGCCCACGAACTTTGCGGCAATGCCAGCAATATAGCCAAACGTGATGAGAGCGAGGAACGCCCACGACGTGCCGACCGCCGTTTGCGATTTCCACGCCTTGTATGCGTTAATCGGCCAAGACAAGCCGAAGCAAACCAACATCACTGCCTCGAGAACCGCAGACATCTTCGCATGCCCTTCCCACGCCTTTTGCAAACCTGAAACGGTATAGGACCGCACGTTGACGCTGTCAACCGTCGGCTCCGATTCCTTGCAGCTTCATCACGTCGAATCTCGAAAGCGCCTGTCGTACAATACCGCGCATGGAAAACCGCTTGCTTCCGCATATTGCAGCCCTGTTCACCATGTTCGTGTGGGGCCTGACCTTCGTGTCGACGAAAGTGCTCTTGGAGTATCTCAACCCGATCGAGATACTCTTCGCACGCACGGTGCTGGGCTTTTTGGCACTTTGCCTGCTGCGCCCGCGCATCTTGCGAACCAAGGCAAAATCGCACGAGCTGCTGTTCGCCGCAGCAGGCCTGACCGGTGCGTTCGGCTATTACCTCGCCGAGAACACGGCCCTCCAGTTCGCCGACGCCTCTTTCGTGTCGGTTGCCGTGTCGACCGCTCCCCTGTTCACGGCCCTGCTTGGTTTCGCCTTCCTGAAAGAGGAGGGCTTCGGGCTGCGGTTCGTGGCGGGCTTTATCATCGCCATTTCGGGAATCGCCCTCATAAGCTTCCAGGAAGGCCCCGCGCATGCAAGCCCCATCGGCGTCGTGCTCTGCCTTGCGGGCGCACTGACCTGGGCGGTGTACTCGATCATCATCAAACGGCTGTCGTCGTATGGCTATGACACCATCGCCGTCACGAAGCGCGTGTTCGCCTGGGGCCTGGCGTACATGGTCATCATGCTCGTGGTGACAGGCGATGCGTTTCCCCTTGCCGTGCTCGCCGAGCCGACCGTGCTCGGCAACCTGGCTTTCCTGGGCATTCTCGCCTCGGCGGGCTGTTTTGTAACCTGGGGATACAGCGTCAAGCACCTTGGCGCAACCGCCGCATCGGCCTACATCTACCTGCAAGCACCCATCACGGTGATCTGGGCAGTAATCCTGCTGGGCGAGCCGCTCACGGCCGCCATCGTGGTTGGCCTGGCGCTCGTCATCGTCGGACTGGCATTGTCCGAGGGGTTTCACATCCGCAAACGCGAACTTTGACGTGCGCCCTCGCTCCGCCGTCGCTCACGTCGGCCCTTTCATCGAGCGTTTTCGCGAAAATCGGTTCGAAATGACAAAATTTCCGATTTAAGAGACATGGTCAAATTCCAAGCAACGCAAAATGCAAGGTCAGAGAGTCGGCTCGTTTTGGCCTATGTCCACTAGCATCTGAGAAGCTTGCAAAAGACCAGGTGGGGTCTGGCCGAACAACCGTTTTTGTCTCTTAAATCGGAAATTATGTCATTTTTGAGGGCAAAACGCGAAAATTGCCTCTTGCATCATCGATTGCGACGGCAAGCGCACCAAAACGACGCACTGCTCAATACGCTAATGCGGGCATCAGGGGTTTTCGTTGCGCGACAACTGTTCGATGGCATGCGCTGCAAAGCGTTTAACCTCGTCGCTTCCGCATTCGCGGGCCCGCTTCAACGCGGGGAGGTACGCGCAATTGCCGCTATTGCCCATGGCGATGGCAGCATTCTGACGGAAAATGTCGATGTCGCGGATGTAGTTGAACATCACGGGACGTATGCATGCTTCATAGTAATCGTCGTCGCAGAACAGCATCTTCTCCAGATCGAACGCGTCAGCAAGCCATCCCAAGTACGGGTCGCGCTCGCATGCGTCCGCGAGGAGCTGCGCGTTGCGCGGGCAAGCGACTTGGCAAGCGTCGCAGCCATGCACACGCTCGCCTATCAAATCGGTGATGGCGATGTCTTTCGCCTCGCCTGGCCTGAAATTGCTGTAGAGCACGCAACGCCGTGGATCAAGTGCGCCATCATCCGCCATCGCATGCGTTGAACAGGCATCGATGCACTTACGGCATCCCGGTGGACAGGGCCTGCTGG
>CADAKR010000196.1 GCA_902788545.1 uncultured Coriobacteriaceae bacterium | reverse complement strand
GTCGTCGAGTACCTGCCCAGCCCGCTTGACGTGCCGGCCATCAAGGGCGTCAACCCCAAGACCGACGCCGAAGAAGAGCGCCCGTCCGATCCGAAGGCGCCGTTCAGCGCCCTGGCGCTCAAGATCATGACCGACCCCTACGTCGGCAAGCTGACGTACCTGCGCGTGTATTCGGGCACGCTCGATTCGGGCAGCTACGTCATCAACGCCACGAAGGACAAGAAGGAGCGCATCGGCCGCCTGCTGCAGATGCATTCCAACCAGCGTATCGACATCGACCAGATTTCCGCCGGTGACATCGTCGCCGTCGTGGGCCTCAAGGACGTCGGCACCGGCGACACGCTGTGCGACGAGGCCCATCCGATCATCCTGGAGTCGATGGAATTCGCCGACCCGGTCATCGACATCGCCGTCGAGCCGAAGTCGAAGGGCGACCGCACGAAGCTGGAAGACGCGCTGCGCAAGCTGGCCGAGGAAGACCCGACCTTCAAGGTTTCCACCAACGAGGAAACGGGCCAGACCATCATCGCCGGCATGGGCGAGCTTCACCTCGAGATCATCATCGACCGCCTGCTGCGCGAGTTCAAGGTCGAGGCGAACGTCGGCAAACCGCAGGTCGCTTACCGCGAGAAGGCCACCGAGCCGGCCCTGAACGTCCAGGGCAAGTTCGTCCGCCAGTCCGGCGGCCGCGGCCAGTACGGCGACGTCGTCATCAACATGTACCCCGCCGAGCCAGGCGAGGGCTACACCTTCGAGAACAAGATCGTCGGCGGCGTCGTGCCGAAGGAGTACATCCCGTCGGTCGACAAGGGCATCCAGGAGGCGCTGAACTCCGGCGTTCTGGCTGGCTTCCCGGTCGAGGACGTCAAGGTCGAGCTCATCGACGGCTCGTACCACGAGGTCGACTCCTCCGAGGCGGCGTTCAAGGTGGCCGGTTCCATGGCCATCAAGGAAGCCCTCAGGCGCGGCAAGTCGGTCATCTTGGAGCCGGTCATGGCCGTGGAAGTCGAGACTCCCGAAGAGTACCTCGGCTTCGTCATGGGCGACATCCCCTCGCGCCGTGGCATGATCCAGGGCCAGGAGAGCCGTGGCAACACCACCGTCATCAGCGCGAAGGTTCCGCTGGGCAACATGTTCGGCTATGCGACCGACCTCCGTTCGGGCACGCAGGGCCGCGCCATGTACACCATGCAGTTCGACAGCTACGAACCGGTGCCCAAGTCGGTGCAAGAGGAAATCGTCAGCAAGGCAGGCGGCAACGCGTAAGAGCGGCCTTGAGAAGGTAATTGGAGGAAACACAAGTGGCTAATCAGAAGATTCGCATCCGCTTGAAGGGTTACGACCACGAGATCGTGGACCAGTCCACGAAGCTCATCGTCGACACCGCCCAGAAGACGGGTGCCAAGGTATCCGGTCCCATCCCGCTGCCCACCGAGCGCAACCTGTATTGCGTCGTCCGCGGGCCGCACGTCGACAAGGATTCGCGCGAGCAGTTCGAGATGCGCACGCACAAGCGCCTCATCGACATCCTCGAGCCCACGCCCAACACCGTGGACTCGCTGATGCGTCTCGACCTGCCGGCTGGCGTCGACATCGAGATCAAGCTGTAAGGGGGTGCCGTACATGACTATCAATGCGATTTACGGCAAGAAGATCGGCATGACCCAGATGTTCAACGAGAACGACCAGGTCATGGCCGTGACGGTCATCCAGGCAGAGCCCAACACGGTCTGCCAGGTGAAGACGGCCGACACCGATGGCTACGAGGCTGTTCAGCTCGGTTTCGGCGCCATCAAGGAAAAGAAGGTCAACAGCCCGATGCGCGGTCACTATGACAAGTGGGGCGTGGCACCGTGCCGTCATCTGCGCGAGGTCCGCGTGGAGGACGCTTCCGAGTACAAGCCCGGCGACCAGCAGACGGTTGCCGCGTTCAACGAGGTCAAGAAGGTCGACGTGACCGGCACCTCGAAGGGCAAGGGCTTCGCGGGCGTCATCAAGCGCCACGGCTTCGGCGGCGGCCCGGGCGGCCACGGCGCGCACTTCCACCGCGCCCCCGGCTCCATCGGCCAGTGCGCCACGCCGTCGCGCGTCCTCAAGGGCGTGCGCCTGCCGGGCCACATGGGCTGCGACCGCGTGACCGTGAAGAACCTCGAGGGCGTGCGCATCGACGAGGACCTCAACCTTATCCTGGTGAAGGGCGCCGTGCCCGGTGGCAAGAACGGCATCGTGCGCGTGCGCATGGCCGGCGACGGCAAGAGCTGGTAAAGGAGCACCATAAATGGCAACCATTGACATCAAAACCGCGGAAGGCAAGAAGGCCTCGACGGCCGAGCTCGCCGATTCCGTGTTCGGCATCGAGCCGAATATCCCGGTCATGCACCAGGTCGTGCGCAAGCAGCGCGCCAGCTGGCGTGCCGGCACGCACGACACCAAGACCCGCGGCCAGGTTCGTGGCGGCGGCAAGAAGCCGTGGCGCCAGAAGGGCACCGGCCGCGCCCGTCAGGGCACCATTCGCGCGCCGCATTGGCGTGGCGGCGGCGTGGTCTTCGGCCCGCATCCGCGCAACTACGACTTCAAGGTGAACAAGAAGGAAATCAAGCTGGGCATCCGCTCGGCCCTGTCCGCGAAACTGGCCGACGAGCAGCTGATCGTCGTCGACAAGCTCGAGTTCGAGAAGCCTTCCACCAAGGCCGCCGTGGCTGTGCTGAAGGCCCTCGAGGTCGAGGGCAAGCGCGTCACGCTCGTCGTCAACGACGAGAACGTCAACGCGTTCCTCTCGTTCCGCAACATCCCCGAGGTCGACATCGTGCCCTCCGGTGACGAGAACGTCTACGAGCTGCTCGACAACAAGTTCCTCATCTTCGAGGAAGAGGCCCTGCGCAAGCTCGAGGAGGCGATGGCGTAATGAAGGACGCACGCAGCATCATCATCCGCCCGATCATCACGGAGCACAGCTACGACATGATCGAGATGAACAAGTACACGTTCGAAGTGGCGCGCGACGCCAACAAGATCGAGATCGCCAAGGCGGTCGAGGAGATCTTCGGCGTCACCGTGAAGAAGGTCAACACCATGAACGTCAAGCCGAAGAAGAAGCGCGTCCGCTACATCGCCGGCTACACCCGCACCTGGAAGAAGGCCATGGTCACGATCGCCGACGGTGAGACCATCGAGATCTTCGCTTCCTAAGCGCACGGGAACATGCTCGTTTGGAAGGCGTCCCTCGGGGCGCCTTCTTCGTTAGCAGCTCCCGGCAGCCAAAAAGGACCAAAAGGGGAGTATCCCCTTTTGGTCCTTTTTGGCTTGGGTTTTTCTCTTCTGTCCCCGAAAACCCAGCCAGCACCACTATCGCATTCGGGCGTGGTACTATTCGGCTGTCGTGTTTCACGGGAAGGGAGGAACGACATGAAAACGGTTGGAAAGATCGCGGCTTTGGCCGTGACGCTGGCGTTAGCGGGCGTGC